>NZ_JAMYLM010000009.1:0-202710 GCF_040317995.1 Mesorhizobium sp. M1334 | reverse complement strand
AACACGCCGGCCGCGCCGAGTGTCCGGCCCCCCCCTTAGTTCACCCCGCCCAAAATTTTAATGTAATACAGGGGCGGCCCCCCTCCCCGATACCCCCCCCACGCGGGGGGGGGCGGGTATCCCCGCCCCCACCTTTTTATCGGAGCAATGGATTGCCAAAAGCCGATTTGGACTTGGGTCCGCTACTCCTGGAATGACCGGAGACAATCATGTCGCGCATCGGAATCCACTCATTCGTCTGGTCGGCGAGCTCGGCGCAGAGCGACCTCGAGCGGACGCTGGCCAACACCAGGGAGGCCGGCTTCGACCTGATCGAATTCTCTTATCTCGACCCCGCCAATGTCGACATCGACGGCCTGGCCAAGCGGATCGGCGATCTCGGCCTCGGCGTCGCGATCAGCATCGGACTGCCGGCCGACGGCGATATTTCGAGCACCGACAAAACGATTGCCGCGCGCGGAGTCGAAATCCTGAGACGTACGATCGCGCTGACCCGCGATCTTGGCGGCCAGAAGGTTGCCGGCATCCTCAGCACCAGCCATGGATTGCAGAGCGAGGCGCCGACGCGCGACCACTGGAACCGCAGCGCCGGCACGCTTGCCGAGGTGGCCGAGACAGCAAGATCAGCAGGCGTCAGCCTCAACCTCGAGATCGTCAACCGCTTCGAAAGCAACCTGCTCAACACCGCCGCGCAAGGCATGGCCTTCATCGCGGACAGCGGCTCCGACAACATCTTCCTGCATCTCGACAGCTTCCATATGAACATCGAGGAGGCCGATGTCGGCTTGGCCATTCGCAACGCCGCAAGGAAGATCGGCTATGTCCATATCGGTGAGAGCCATCGCGGCTTCCTCGGCACCGGCAATATCGATTTTACCGCGATATTCGACGCGCTGACCGCCATCGGCTACAGCGACGATCTCAGCTTCGAATCCTTCTCGTCGGAAATCGTCGATGAGAACCTGTCGCGGAAAACCGCCATCTGGCGCAATCTGTGGACCGACAATATGGAGCTGGCCAAACATGCGCGCCGCTTCATTGCGCTCGGACTGGAGACGGCGCGGCGCAAGGCCGAGCTTGTTTCCGCAACGCACCGGCCTTGAGAACTCGCAGTCCGAAATCGATCTGGTTAGACCAGAGGCGCTGTATTAGCCGGCAAAACGCGGCCCAAGTTCCTCGATGCGGCGGATCATCGCCTGGAAATCCTCCGAGATGCGCCGGTGCAGGTGAACCGCCAGCTCCGGGTATTCCTCGAGGATGCGGCGGAACATCTTGCGGCTGAGCCGCAGTACTTCCGAATCGATTTCGGCAGAGGCGCTGGTCAGCCGGTTGGTATCGGCGATCAGCGCCAGTTCGCTGAGCATGGTGCCGGGGCCGGCGGTGCCGATCGGGATGCGCTCGCCGTCGTGCTCGCGGTAGAGGACGATGCGGCCGCTGATCACGATATAGGCGCAATCAGCCTCGTCGTCCTCGCGGTAAAGCTTGTGGTCGGCTTGCAACCTGGTGGTTTCGGCGCCGAAGGCGAGCAGACGCAGTTGTTCCTGCGTAAAGCCCTCGAAGAGCCTCACGGTGGACAGGATGCGGATGTCGTCATCCAGCGCCATCTAGCTATGTCCCCGAACCGTCAGTCCGACTCCTCCCCTACGAGGCCGATCCACAACCACCTCCAGCCTCAGGACCGTACCCGAAAAGCGCCCCGCCCGGATCGCTTATTTGAATAATGAAATGTTTAAGGAACCAGCTTGTAGCCGCCGCTTTCTGTCACGAGAATTTCCGCGTTGGAAGGATCGCGCTCGATCTTCTGGCGCAGCCGGTAGACATGCGTTTCCAGGGTGTGAGTGGTGACGCCGGAATTGTAGCCCCAGACTTCCTCCAGCAGCACGTCGCGGGTCACCACCTTCTGGTCGGCGCGGTAGAGATATTTGATGATCGAGGCTTCCTTTTCGGTCAGCCGCACCTTGGCGCCGCGCGGGTCGATCAGAAGCTTCTGGCTGGGCTTGAACGTGTAGGGGCCGACCGAGAAAGTGGCGTCCTCGCTCTGCTCGTGCTGGCGCAGCTGGGCGCGGATGCGGGCCAGCAGCACGGCAAAGCGGAACGGCTTCGTCACATAGTCGTTGGCGCCGGCCTCGAGGCCAAGGATGGTGTCGGAATCGGTATCGTGGCCGGTCAGCATGATGATCGGCGCCTTGTAGCCGCCCTTGCGCAATATCTTTACCGCCTCGCGGCCATCCATGTCGGGCAGGCCGACATCCATGATGAGCAGGTCGATGAGCCCGCCGCGCGCGGTGGAGACGCCTTTGGCGGCGGTCGCTTCCTGCAGGACATCGAATTCCTCATAAAGCGACAATTGCTCGACAAGGGTGCCGCGCAGGTCGTCATCGTCGTCGACGATCAGAATGGTGCGTGAAGTCATGGATCAATCCGTTGTTTTGAAAAGAGATTTCAGTTGACCGCAGCCTGTTTATGCGGAAGCTGACCGGCACAACAGCCGTTCACAGTGATTTGTTCCGTGGCACGATCATACAAGAAAAAACACGATCGCAATGCAGTCGGCGCAATTTTGCCGAAAGGGCTCGCCGTGCTCACCGTGCGCGCGCGCCCAGGCCATGCCAGCCAAGGCTTTCTGCAGGCCGGCAAACTGGTGTTTCCATGTGCGCTGGGGCATGGCGGCATCTCGGCGGCCAAGCGCGAGGGCGACGGCGCCACGCCGCTTGCCTCGATGCGGATATTGTCGGGATATTTTCGCGGCGACCGTTTTGCCGGCGGCCGCCGGACGCGGCTCGCGATGACGCCGATTGGCCGCGACCTCGGCTGGTGCGAAGTGCCTGGGGACCGCAACTACAACCGCCCGGTCAAAATCCCCTATGGCGCCAGCCATGAGCGGATGCTGCGCACCGACGATCTCTATGACGCCTGCCTGGTGCTGGACTGGAACATTGTGCCGCGCCGGCGCGGGCGCGGCAGCGCCATCTTCTTCCACCTGGCGCGCCCCGGCTTTACGCCGACGCAAGGCTGCGTCGCGGTAACGGCTCGCACCATGGCGCGGCTGCTGCCGCTGCTGTCGGAACGGACGGTGATAAGGGTGGTAAGGTAGGGGAGAATAGTGAGCGAATTGGTCGGGAAGGATATTCGCGGACCCGCCGCTTAGCTTCACTACTCACTACACCGTCCTAGCGCTTCCTCGGCAGCTGCCAACCCGTGTCGAGAAGGCCGAGCCGGCCGAGTTCGCGGTCCATGGCGCGTGCGATGTCCTTGCGTTCGCCGCCGATGTCGCGCAGCTGGCGATCGGAGAGATCCTCGACATTCTCGTAGGGAAGATTGACCGCGATTTTTGCGTAGCGAAACCAGTCAAGCATGGCGCGTAGCCAGGTCGCGCGGAGGATTACAGAGCGCAAGGCGATGTCAGACATGGTGCAATCCGCTTCTCCGGACATCAAATCCGGTTTGATGTTTCTTCGATGACCAGATCATGACCGATTGAAATCAAAACGGGAAACGAGTAGTTTTTTCTGCATCTTCAAGTTTTGTTTGAGAATTGGAATGCTCGGCCGAACTCTCCTCGTCTGGCACTGATGGCGCGCCTGCTGCCTGGAACCCGTGCGCTGCGGACGCTGGAGGCAGCGGCCCGGCATCTCAATTTCACCCGCGCCGCCGACGAGCTCGGCCTGACGCCGGCAGCGGTCAGCCATCAGATCAAGGAAATCGAGGATCAGCTCGGCATCGTGCTGTTCACACGCACCAGCCGCACGATCCGGCTGACCGAGGCGGGTGCGGTGCTGTTCGAAGCTTCGACCGATGCGCTCGACCTGCTTGGCCGGGCCGTCTCACGGGCGCAGAAGACGGCACGCGGATCGGCGCTGCTGAAGGTCACCCTCGATGCGCAATTCGCGACGAAGTGGCTGATGCGGCGCGTCGACGATTTTCGCAAGCAGCATCCGGCGATCGAGCTGCGTTTCGACATCAGCTACGAGGTGCGCGACTTCGATCGCGACGACGTCGATCTCGGCATCCGTTTCGGCACCGGCAAATATCCGGGGCTTCGCTCGCACCGGCTGTTCGAAAACGTTATCATTCCGGTCTGCAGCCCGGCCCTGTTGCTGGCCGGGCCGCCCCTCAAGGAGCCGCGCGACCTGTTTCATCATACGCTGGCGCATATCGAGTGGTCGCGCCAGGGCGTCACCTGGCCGAACTGGAGCATGTGGATGGCGGCGGCGGGCGTCGACGATTTCGACGACAGCCGGACCATCGTGTTCGGCAATTCGACCGATGCCGTCCAGGCCGCGCTCGACGGCAATGCGGTTGCGCTCGCCGATTTCGCCATGGTGGCAAACGACCTTTCGGAAGGCCGGCTGATCCGGCCGTTCGAACTCGGCATCAAGGTCGCGCCCGAATTCGCCTATTTCCTGGTCTATCCCGAAACTGCGGCGAATGATCCGCGCATCGTCGCCTTTCGCGATTGGCTCCTCGAGGAAGTCGCCAAGACGCCGACCTGACGGTCAGCCGGTCGCCGCCGCGCCGAACCAGCCGATCACCGCGCCGATGAGAAGCAGCACGCCGAGCCAGTGACCAACATCGATGAGCGTCAGATCCCAGCCGAAACCTTCGTAGCGATGGTTGACCGAAAGCGTCGTGGCGACGAACCCCAGCCAGAGAACGAAGCCGAAGATCACCCCGGCAAGCAGGCTCGGTTCGCCGCCGGTCACCGCGCCGATGATCAGCGACATGACCAGCGCCATCACGATCTCCGCGACGAAGGAGACGACGAAGGGCAGCATCGATTTGCTCATCGTCGCCGGATCAAGCTTGGCGGCCTTCAGCCACGGCTTGCTCAAACCCATGTACCAGGCGGCGCCGAACAACCACGCCACGACGGCGGCGACGATTACCGCCAGCCAATTGATTGCCGAAAAATCCATGGTTCCCTCCGGTCGATTGCGCGATGGAACGCCTGTTCGGCGATGCCGTCAAGCAAGACGCCAGACGGTGGTGCGCTTGACCTCGGCGTCTTCCAGCGCGCGGGTCACCGCCACTTCGTAGACGGCAAGCGGCTCCAGCCCGGTTTTCGGCAGATAGGAGCGGCCGGGATCGCCGACGAGAATGTCGGCGCCGCGCGCCCTCAGCCGGGCGAACCACGGCATCAGCCCGTCGGCAAAGGACTTGTCGTAGAAGACATCGCCGGCCAGCACGACGTCCCACTCGGCATCGCTGCCGATGGGATCGCCGGCGAGGAATTCTATCTCGGTCCCATTGGCCTCGGCATTGAGGCGGATCGCGGTCGCGCAGAACGGGTCGATATCGGCGGCGATCACCTCGGCAGCGCCGGCCTTCACTGCTGCAATAGCGACAAGGCCGGAGCCTGAGGCGAAGTCGAGCACGCGCCTGCCGCGCACCGCCGCCGGATTGTCGAGGATCTAGCGGGCAAGGCCTTGGCCGCCGGCCCAGGCGAAAGCCCAGAAGGGTGGCGGCAGGCCGATTTCGGTCAGCTCGTCCTCGGTCCGCTGCCATAATTCATGTGCCTCGTCGGCCAGGTGCAGGCGGACCTCCGGCACATGCGGCGGCGCCATCAGCGCCGTGTTGTCGAGGATGAATTTCCTGGCGCTGTCCGGCGTCAGCGCCGTCATGGCGCCGGCGTCAGGCCGCCCATGCGGCAAACCTCTTGCCATTCGGCCGGCGTCACCGGCTGCACGGACAGCCGCCCGAGCCGCACCAGCGCCATGTCGGCCAGCTTTGGATTGGCCTTGGCCTGCTCCAGCGTCACCGGCTTCGGCATGTCCTTGAAGGCGCGGATATCGACGCACTCCCAGCGGGGGTCGTCGGTGGTGCTGTCCTGATGGGCCAGAGCGCAGACTTCGGCGATGCCGACGATGTCGAGCCCGTCATTGGAATGGTAGAAGAAGCCGAGATCGCCGATCTGCATCGCCTTCATGTTGTTGCGCGCCGCATAATTGCGCACGCCGTCCCATTGCGTGCCGGCCTTGCCCTTGGCCTTGAGGTCCTCGAAGGAGAAGACCGAAGGTTCGGATTTGAACAGCCAGTAGTTCATTGTGTTGCTCCTCCTCAGGCGCCGCCGCGATCAGATATCCGCCGGCTTGTTGAAGCTCCAGTTCCACTGCCGGATTTCGACGCTTTCGAACAGCCCTGCCTTGGTATAGGGATCGGCCGCCGACAGGGCTTTTGCCGCAGCCAGATCTGGCGCCTCGACGACGGCGAGAGTGCCGTTCGGCTTGCCGTCGGCGTCGAGGAACGGGCCGGCGAAGGCCAATTTCTTGTCGCCGTTTAGCCCTTCCAGGAAGGCAAGGTGCTTGGGCCGCGTATCGAGCCGCACCTGCAGGCTTCCTGGCTTGTCCTTGCAAATCAGCGCAAACAGCATCTTTTCCATCTCCGCAATCATTGGGAATTACATGTCGGTTTCGGTCTTGAGCGGCCGTGTCATCAATGCCGATACAGCCTGGTCTATGGTTATGGTGCCGTCCAGTATGGCGGCGACGGCGGCGATGATCGGCGCGTCGATCCGGCGCTCGCCGGCGATGCGGGCGGCGATTGCCGCCGTCGGCACGCCTTCCGCCAAAGGCAAGCCGGCAAGCGGCTTGCCTTGCCCCAGCGCCAGCCCATAAGCGAAATTGCGCGACTGCGCGGACGAGCAGGTAAGCAGCAGGTCGCCGAGGCCGGAAAGTCCCATCAGCGTCTCGGCCTTGGCGCCAAAGGCGGCGCCGATGCGGCGCAATTCGACGAAACCGCGCGTCACCATCGCCGCCTGGGCGCTGGCACCGAGCCCGGCGCCGGTGACGGCACCCGCGGCAATGGCAAAGACGTTCTTCAGCGCGCCGCCGATCTCGACGCCGATCAGGTCGTCGCTCGAATAACAGCGCAGGTTTTCCGCCGAAAAGCGGGCGGCGAGGTCGGTGGCCAGAGCCTCGTCGCGGGCGGCGACCACGACGGCAGTTGGCAGGCCCCTGGCGACGTCGGTGGCAAAGCTTGGGCCCGACAAAGCGGCGACCGGATTTGCCGGCAGGATACCCTCGGCAATGGACGACAGCAGCGCGCCGGTGTCGCGCTCGATGCCCTTGGCGCAGAGGACCAGCGGGACGCCTTTCGGCATATGGCTGGACGCGGCCGTCAGCATAACCCGTAACGACTGTGCCGGCGCCACCGCCAGAACGCAGTCGACGCCGTCGAGCGCGGCCACGATGTCGCTCGTCGCCACGATGCCGGCCTGGAGCGCGATGCCCGGCAGATAGCGCGGATTTTCGCCACGCTCGATCGCCGCGACGGTCTCCGGGTCGCGCGCATAGAGGCGGACGAAATGACCGGCGCGCAGCATGGCCAGCGCCAGCGCCGTGCCCCAGGCGCCGCCGCCGAGCACGGCGACGCGCCAACCGCTTGGCGCCTTGTGCTCGCTGGCGGTCATGCCTTGGCCCCACGCCGGCCCGAGCCGACCATCGGAGCGGAGATGCTGTCCAGCGGCCACCGCGAGCGCGGCACGAAATCGGCGGCGTTTTCGCCTGATATCCCGGCGCGCAGGCGCTCGATGCCGGCCCAGGCGATCATCGCCGCATTATCGGTGCAGAGGTTAAGCGGCGGCGCGACGAAGCTGAACCCGGCCTGCTTGCACAGGCCCTGCAATGTCGCCTTGATCGTCCGATTGGCGGCGACGCCGCCGGCAACAACCAGCGCAGGCTCGGCCTTGGCCGGGAATTGCTGACGGAACCTGATCAGCGCCCGCGCAACACGGTCGCCCAGCGCATCCGCGACCGCCGCCTGGAAGGAGGCGCAGATATCGGCGACGTCCTGGTCGCTCAGCGGGGCAATCGCCGTTGCCGCCTGGCGTACCGCGGTCTTGAGACCGGAGAAGGAAAAATCTGGCTGTGCCGAGCCCTTCATCGGGCGCGGAAACGCAAAACGCGCCGCATCGCCATTTGCCGCCGCCTTCTCGACATTCGGTCCGCCCGGATAGGGCAGGCCGAGCATCTTGGCCGTCTTGTCGAAGGCCTCGCCAAGCGCGTCATCGATGGTCGTCGCCCAGCGCTGGTAGTCGCCGACGCCGCGCACGGCGACGATCTGGGTATGGCCGCCGGAGACCAGCAGCAAGAGGTAGGGAAAGTCGAGCGCATCGGTCAATCTGGCCGTCAGCGCGTGGCCTTCGAGATGGTTGATGGCGATCAGCGGTTTTTTGGCTGCCGCGGCGATTGCTTTTGCCGTCATCAGGCCGACGATCAGCCCGCCAACAAGACCGGGACCGGCGGTGGCGGCAATCGCATCGATGTCGGCGAGGTCGACGCCGGAATCGGCCAGCGCTGCCTCGATGATGCCGTCGAGCGCCTCGACATGGGCGCGCGCGGCAATCTCCGGCACGACGCCGCCGAAGGCAGCATGCTCCTCGATCTGGCTGAGCACGATGTTCGACAGGATTTGCGGCGTGCTGCGACCGTCCAGCGCCACCACGCTGGCGGCGGTCTCGTCGCAACTCGTCTCGATGCCCAGAACGCGGATCAATTCGTCGCTGTCCTCGATGATTGTGCAATCGGCCTTTCCCCGATAGGAGAAAACCCGGAAAACTGCCTCGATCTGCCGGGGGTTATCACGGACGGCGCGTCATGCAAACAACCTTGAAAATCGGAACACGCGGCAGCCCGCTGGCACTGGCGCAGGCGCATGAAACGCAGGCGCGGCTGATGGCCGCGCACGGCATGCCGATCGAGGCGTTCGAGGTGGTCGTCATCTCGACCAGCGGTGACCGCATCCAGGACCGGCCGCTGTCGGAAGCCGGCGGCAAGGGCCTGTTCACCAAGGAGATCGAGGAGGCGCTGCTGGCGCGCCGCATCGACATCGCCGTGCATTCGTCGAAGGACATGCCGACGCTGTTGCCCGAGGGGCTGGAACTGTCTGCCTACCTGCCGCGCGAGGACGCGCGCGACGCCTTCATCGGCAAGGCGGCGCGAACGATTGCCGGCCTGCCGCAAGGCGCCAAGGTCGGTTCGTCGTCGCTGCGGCGCCAGGCGCTGATCCGGCGGATGCGGCCGGACGTCGAAGTGGTGATGTTTCGCGGCAATGTGCAGACGCGGCTGCGCAAGCTCGACGACGGCATCGCCGACGGCACCATCCTCGCCTATGCCGGGCTGAAGCGGCTCGGGCTCGAGGACGTCGTCACCGACCTGATGCCGCTCGAGGTCTTTCCGCCGGCGCCGGGGCAAGGCGCGATCTGCATCGAAAGCCGCATCGGCGACCGCGACGTGGAACAGATGCTGGCAGCGATCCACGACCGGCCGACCGGTGAGGCGCTGGCCTGCGAGCGCGCCTTCCTGGCGGCGCTCGACGGCTCCTGCCGCACACCGATCGCCGGCCATGCGACGATATCGGGCGGAACGGTTTCCTTTGCCGGGCTGATCATCTCGCCCGATGGCACGCAGTCGCATGAGGTCAGGCTGGAAGGGCCGGCGCAACAGGCTGCCGGCATCGGCGCGGAAGCCGCCGCGATCGTTCGCGCCAAGGCCGGCGAAACATTCTTCGACGGCTGGACCTGACATGCTCCGCGTCCTGGTGACGAGGCCCGAACCGGGCGCCTCGCGCACGGCGCGCCGGCTCGCGGATGCCGGCTTTCAGCCGATCCTGCTGCCGCTGACCGAAACGGCGGCGCTGCCGGTCGAAGCAGGCGCGCTGGCTGACGCCGCCGCGGCGGTCGCGGTCACCAGCGCCAATGCGGTTCGCCATGCGCCGAAAGAGGTCATTACCGCGCTCGCGCGCTTGCCGTGCCAGGCTGTCGGCAAGAAGACGGCGGAAGCCGCCCGCAGGGCCGGGTTTCTGTCTGTCGGCGAAGGCCCGGGCAATGCCAAGGCGCTGGCCGATGCGCTCGCTGGCGGTTACGCTGGGCAGACCATCGTCTATCTCTGCGGGCGGGTGCGCTTTCCGGACTTCGAGGAGCGGCTGTTTGCGTCGGGCGTTCATGTCCGCGCCGTCGAGACCTACGACACTTTTGCGCTGGATTATTCCGACGAGGCCGTTCTTGCGCGCCTGTCCGCCCGGCCGGTCGAGGCGGTGCTGCTCTATTCGGCCAAGGCGGCCACGGCGATGCAGGCCCTGGCTAGCCGGCCGGCGCTGCGTGGCCTTTTTCAGGACACGCGCTTTTTCGCTTTGTCGGGGCGCATTGCCGGGGCCTTGGGCGATGTCGCCGGGATCCGGATTGCGCCTGAGCCCAGCGAGGATGCCTTGCTGGGGCTTTTGCAGGCGTCGCGCTGACCGGCATCCGCCTGTTCCGGACGTTGGCATACCTCCTGCTGGCATCCTCACTATTCCGCAGCTTCGCGGGCAGCACCAAGCTGAGGCGATTGCGCTCGGGCACATTTTGTTCTTGCTTTGTGCCGGCAGCTATGCTAGAAAATCACTTAGGTGCTGATTCGCGCCAACGACCCGCCGCCGAGGCGGGTTTTTCATTTCTGGTCCCGCATGCCGTGTCCCAAAATCGCTGCGGCGTTTTGCCAAAACTGAATTCCAAAGCCGTGGCGTCATCACGCCGCCCCTTTTCACCGCTTGGTGATGTGCTAGACCCTTCAAACCATCCGAAGCGAATTTTGCGGAGCCCGAGCATGGTCAAGACGCCGAAGATGCGGCATTCCAAGAGCCGCCGTGAGCCGGTGACCATCGAGCTCGAGCCCGGCGCCGTCTCGCGAGTCGCCGCCGAACAGGAAGCCGGCAAACAGCAGCCAGACAGTGCAGAGTCAGCGGGGGCGCAAACCGACGAGGCGAAAGCCGAGGAAGCGGCGAACGCCTCGCAGCCCGAGCCGCCTGAAGAGCCGGTGCATGCCGACCAGACCGATCTCGAGCCGTGGGAACATGCCGACGCAGCCGCGCCGGCCGGCACGCAAGAGCCGGCGGACGCCGGCGCCGATCCTACCAGGGAAACGGAAACCTCTTATCCCGCCGGTTCGGATGCGCCGGCCGGGCGCTCCACGGCTTCCGACTACAGTTTCGAAGATGCATCCAGCCCAACCGGGGCCAACGAACCGGGGATCCCAGGCTCCGGCGAGAAGACAGCTGAGGCGAGGGACGACCATATGGCAGCGCAGCCGAAGCGGAGCGGCATCAGCGGCATCGCCGCCGGTATTGTCGGCGGCGTCATCGCGCTCGCCGCCGCCGGCGGGCTGCAATTTGCTGGCCTGCTCGGTGCGCCGGGGTCGGGCGGCGTGTCGCTCGACGCGGTCAATGGCGAGATCGTTTCGCTGAAACGCGAGGTCGCGGACCTCAGACAGGCCGACGCCAACAATGACGCCTCGGCCAAGGTGGACGGGCTGTCGTCGGCGTTGGACCAGGTCAGGGCGGACGTCGCGGCGTTGAAGTCGGCCGTCGAACAAGGCGGCGCCGGCGACAATGCCGGGCTGGCGGCACTTGGCGACAAGGTCCGGCAGATCGAGCAGGCGGTCGCGGCCCTCGGCAAGGCCGGCGGCACGGTGCCGGTCGATCTCGGCCCGCTCAACGAAAGGCTGGCCGCGCTCGACGCCTTGGTGAAGTCAGCCGGCGAAACGGCAAAGGCGCAGGAAGGCCGGCTTGCGGCCCTGGAACAGTCGGTTTCCCAGCTCTCGGGCAAGGTCGATGCACAGGCTTCGCAGCCGAAGATCGCGCTGGCCATTGCCGCCTGGGCGCTCAAGGCTGCGCTCGACCGAGGTGCGCCGTTCGCAGCCGAACTCGAAACCTTTGCCGCGATCTCACCGGATGCGCCCGAGATCGCGACGCTGCGCACCTATGCCGAAAAGGGGGTGCCGACGCGGGCCGAGATTGCCGCCGAAGCGGACGCCGCCGCCAACTCCATGGTCGCGGCCGCAACGCCTGTCGACCAGAATGCCGGCATCCTGCAAAAGCTGCTGTCGAGCGCCGAATCGCTGGTCAAGGTCAGGCCGATCGGTGCCGTCGAAGGCACCGGCGTCCCGGAAACCGTTGCCCGCATGGAGGTCGCGGTCAATCAGGGTGACTACGCCAAGGCGCTCAGTGAATACGAAGCCCTGCCCGAGGCGGCCAAGGCCGCCGGCGCCGACTTTGCCGGGAAACTGAAAGCGCGGATGGAGGTCGAGACACAGATCGATTCGCTCATCGCCGGCGCGATGAAGGCGTGAGGAACCCAATGATCCGCATCCTCGCCTTCCTTGCCGTCGTCTTTGCGCTCGGGCTCGGCTTCGCCTGGCTGGCCGACCGGCCGGGTGAAATGCTCGTCACCTTCAACGGCTATCAATACCAGGTCAGCCTGATGGTCGCGGCGGTGGCGGTCGTGGCCGTGGTTGCCGCGGTGATGATCGTCTGGTGGCTGGTCAAGGCGCTGTGGAACAGTCCCTATACGATCTCGCGCTATTTCCGCGTGCGTCGCCGCGACCGCGGCTATCAGGCGCTGTCGACCGGGATGATCGCCGCTGGCGCCGGTGACGGCGCGCTCGCCCGCAAGAAGACCAAGGAAGCGGCAAAGCTGATCCGCTCCGACCAGGAGCCGCTGATCCAGCTGCTCGACGCGCAGGCCTCGCTCCTTGAAGGCGACCATGAAGGCGCCCGTGAAAAATTCGAGACCATGCTCGACGATCCCGAAATGCGGCTGCTCGGCCTGCGCGGGCTTTATCTCGAGGCCGAGCGGCTCGGCGACCGCAACGCGGCCCGCCACTATGCCGGCCGGGCAGCGGCGGTGGCGCCGCAACTGGCCTGGGCGGCCGAATCGACGTTGGAAGACCTGACCGGGCGTGGCGACTGGGATGGCGCGCTGAAACTGGTCGATGCCCAGAAGTCGACCCGGCAGATCGAGCGCGATGCGGCCAACCGGCGTCGCGCCGTGCTGCTGACCGCCAAGGCGCAGGCGCTGATCGACAGCGATGCCAATGCTGCAAGGGCGGCGGCGCTCGAAGCCAACCGGCTGCGGCCGGATTTCGCACCGGCGGCGGTCGTCGCGGCGAAATTGCTGTTTCGGCAGAACGACGTGCGCAAAGGCTCGAAAATCCTCGAGGCGGCGTGGAAGGCCGAGCCGCACCCGGAGATCGCGGAGCTCTATGTCCATGCCAGGCCGGGCGATGCCGTGCTCGACCGGCTGAACCGGGCAAAGAAGCTGCAGGAGCTGAAGAAGAATCATGCCGAGTCCTCGCTGGCCGTGGCGCGCGCCGCGCTCGATGCGCAGGATTTTGCAACCGCCCGCCGCGAGGCGGAAGCCGCCATCCGCATGGATCGCCGCGAAGGCGCCTATCTGCTGCTGGCCGACATCGAGGAGGCCGAGAGCGGTGACCAGGGCAAGGTGCGGCAGTTGCTGTCGAAGGCGGTGAGAGCGCCGCGCGACCCGGCCTGGGTCGCCGACGGCGTCGTCTCCGAACGCTGGGCTCCGGTATCGCCGATCACCGGCAGGCTCGACGCATTCGAATGGCGGGCGCCGATGGAGCGGCTCGGCCAGTTGATCGACAGCCATGAAGAGACTCCGGAGGGACCGATGCCGGCCATCGCGGCTCCAGCCAAGCCGGTACAGGAAACAACCGAGGCGATCGAGCATACAGCCGTTGCTGCCGAGACACCGGGCACAGCGACCGAAGTGAGGACCGAAAACCGTGCCGCCGAGGATCATGTGACACCAATCACCGCGGCGGCGTTTGCCCAAGTGCCGGAAGATGCCGAGGCCGTCGAGCCGGCGCAGGAGCTGACGCGGCTGCCCGACGACCCCGGCGTCGATCCCGACGACGCGGCGGACAAATCGACGCGCCGGTTTCGTTTGTTCTGATAAGGGTCGAGTGGACCCGGACTTATTGGGAATGATTTAATGTTCGAACGCGTTCTGTCGTTTCTAAGGGATCTGCCGTCCGGTGGTGGCGCCAGCCCCAGCGCCGACGATCCGCGCGTTGCCGCGTCCGCCCTGCTTTTCCACGTGATGAACGCCGACGGGGTGCGCCAGGATACCGAATGGGAACGGTTCAAGAAGGTGCTGGCGGAAAGCTACTCGATCAGCGGCGACGAACTCGACGCTTTGGCGGCTGCCGGCGAGCGGGCCGACAATGAGGCGATCGACCTCTACGCCTTCACCAGCGTGCTCAAGCGCCATCTCGACGCCGAGGCGCGAAAGGCCTTCATCGGCCTGATGTGGGAGATCGTCTATTCCGATGGCGAGCTGCACGAACTCGAGGACAATACCGTCTGGCGGGTCGCCGAGCTGATCGGCGTCGAACGTCGCGACCGTGTCGAGGCGCGCCTCAAGGCGGCCGCCGCGGCTCCTGGTGCTGCCGGAACGTCAAGCGACGAATAGACAGGGTCCAGCCTTCCAATGCCGCCCAAGCCAAGCCCGAGACCAAAGATCCTGATCGTGCTGCATCAGGAGCATTCGAGCCCCGGACGGGTCGGCCATATGCTTATCGAGGAAGGCTTCGACCTCGACATCCGCCGACCGCCGCTCGGCGAGGCCTTGCCGCAGACGCTGGATGGCCATGCCGGCGCAGTGGTGTTTGGCGGCCCGATGAGCGCCAATGACGGCGACGAGTTCGTCCGCCGCGAGACCGACTGGCTTAAAATTCCGCTCAGCGAGAACCGGCCGCTGCTTGGCATCTGCCTCGGCGCGCAAATGCTGGTCAAGCATCTTGGCGGCAGGGTCGAGGGCCACGGCGAGGGCCTCGTCGAAATCGGCTGGTATCCGCTTAAGGCGACCGAAGCGGGCAGCAGGCTGATGCATTGGCCGGAGATGGTCTATCAATTCCATCGCGAGGGCTTTTCGCTGCCGAAGGACGCGACGCTTTTGGCGACGGCCGAAACCTATCCCAACCAGGCCTTCCGCTATGGCGACAATGCCTGGGGCATCCAGTTCCATGGCGAATTGACCCGGGCGATGATGCAGCGCTGGGTGGTGCGCGGCGCGCACCGCTTCGAATTGCCCGGCGCGCAGCCCGGCCGCGACCATCTCGGCGGCCGGCTGATCTGGGACATGCACCTCAAGCGCTGGCTCGGCGAGTTCCTGCCGATGATTTTCGGCAAGCCGGCGCCGCGGTAATCAGTTTCGCCCCCTGAGATGACGCACCTTGCGCAGCTGCGGGAACAGCACCGCCCATAGCCCGGCGACAGCGATCGCCCCGACACCGCCGACCACCACGGCCGGAACCGTGCCGATCAGCGCGGCCATGGTGCCGGCGCGGAATTCGCCGAGCTCATTGGAGGCGCCGACAAACACCTGGTTGACGGCGTTGACGCGGCCGCGAACGTCGTCCGGCGTCCACAGCTGGATCAGCGTCTCGCGGATATAGACGCTGAACATGTCGGTGGCGCCAAGCAAGGCGAGAGCAGCGATCGAAAGCCAGGTGATGGTCGAGAGGCCGAACAGGACGGTGAACGCGCCGAACAGCGCAACGAAGCCAAGCATGACAAGGCCGGCGTGGTTGCGGATCGGGTGTCCGGCCAGCCAGATGGCGACGCAGATGGCGCCGACGCCGGGCGCCGAGCGCAACAGGCCGAGCCCCCACGGGCCGAGTTCGAGGATATCGCGCGCGTAGACCGGCAGCAGCGCCGAGGCGCCGGACAGGAGCACCGCGAACAAATCGAGGGAAATCGCGCCGAGCACGATCTTTTCGCTCCAGATATAGCCGAAGCCGGCGAACAGGGTCTGTACCGTCGGCCTGTCGGTCCTGCTGCGCTGGGCAGGCTTCGGGATGGTGAAGATCAGCACGGCGGCAATGAGCATCAGCACGGCCGCTGTGGTGTAGGCAGCTTCGGCCGAAAGCCCGTAGAGCAGGCCGCCGGCGACCGGCCCGACGATGGTTGCCGTCTGCCAGGCGGAAGAGTTCCAGGCGATGGCGTTGGCGAAATCCTCAGGCGGCACCAGATTGGCGAACAGCGATGACGAGGCCGGCCCGAAGAAGGCGCGCGCAATGCCGAACATGGCGAGCACGATGAAGACCGGCATCGGCCCGGAGAGGCCGCGCAGCGTCAGCAGCAGGAGGGCCAAGGCGCAGCCCGCCTCGACCAGCACCGCCAGCGCCATGATCAGCCGGCGCCCGAAACGGTCGGCAACGTCGCCGGTGACCAGCACCAGCAGCAGCGAAGGCAGGAACTGGACGATGCCGACAAGGCCGAGGTCGAACGGGTCGCGGGTCAGGTCGTAGATCTCCCAGCCGACGGCGACCGACACGATCTGGGTGGAGAATGTCGAGAGGAAGCGCGCCGCCCAATAACTCAGGAACGGCCGGTGGCGAAAGGCGGCATAGCGCTGGTCGGATGGTACTTGGGATTCTGCGGTCATGGAATAAGGCCCCGTGGCGGCGATGTCGGCCGGCGGGGCACTTCCACGATGGGCGCTGGTCCGGCCAAAAAAGCCTTTAACGCAGTTCGGCGCAGGGCGCGCGCAAAAATCCGGCCTGGATCAACAATTTCGTTCTTGCAGATAACAAGCGGATGGCGGCGGATCGCAGATCGCAAACTTTCGAGATTAGCCGAAACACCTCTCGTTTCGTCATCCCAGGGCGGAGCAAGGAGCGAAGCGACGCGGCGCAGACCTGGGATCCATGCCATTGCATCTGCCGAAGAATGCAACGGTTCAGAACGGCACTTGCGTCGGCACCGGCGCCAGCTACCCTTCAACCATGACCGGCTATACCTATATGACCGCAAGCCAGAAGCGCGGCACGATCTATATCGGAGTTACGAATGATCTCGGCCGCCGCATGCCGGAGCACAAATCCGGCGAGGGCTCGCGGTTCACCAGCCGCTACGGTGTGCAGCGTCTGGTCTGGTATGAGGAACATTTCGACATTGTCGACGCCATCCAGCGCGAGAAGTCGCTGAAGCGCTGGCCACGCCGATGGAAGATCGAGCTGATCGAGAAGACCAATCCGGAATGGTTCGAGCTTTTTCGCGGGACGGGGTGGTAGCATTCGGTTCTGGTCCGCAGGCGCACTGCCGCGAGGTAACGGCATGGATCCCAGGGTCTGCGCCGCGTCGCTTCGCTCCTTGCTCCGCCCTGGGATGACGAAGTGGAGGGGTGTTCGGCCAATCTCGAAAACTTGTAATTCGCCATCAACCGTCGTCCGATACACCGGACGCGCTGCCACTCTCCGACATCAGCGATTAGCCTTCAGCCATCCTACCTTCGTCCTAGGGCCGAGCAAGGAGCGAAGCGACGCGGCGCAGACCCTAGGATGCCATGCCGTTAGCTTCGAGCGTCGCAGCTTCCGCTGAACACAAACAGACCGACCAGCGGAACGCGTTCGATGTGCATCCCGCTCGATCTGATGGCATCAGGCCGTCGCCTTGGCCTTCCTGCCCCGGCTCTTGACGGGCGCGGGCGGGGCGGCTTTGCGGCCGAGGCCGATCGCCTTGGCCAGCTGCGAACGCGAGGCCGCGTAGTTGGGAGCGACCATCGGGTAGTCCGACGGCAGGCCCCATTTGGCGCGGTAGGCGTCTGGCGTCAGCCCGAAATGAACGCCGATATGGCGCTTCAAGGATTTGAACTTCTTGCCGTCCTCGAGACAGATGATGTAGTCCGGCGTCACCGATTTCTTGGGATTGACGGCAGGCGTCAGCGGCGCGGCGACCGGCACTGCCGGTTGCCCCAGCCCACCTATGGAAGCGCTGACGCTGGCGATGAGATCGCCGAGGCCGGAAGCCGGCAAGCGGTTCTTCTCGACATATGCGGAGACGATATGGGCGGTCAGCTCGAGCAGGTCGATGTCTTTGCGAGCGTTGTTGTTGTCGTCGGTCAATCTATCTCTCCGTCCGTGGGGGTCGCAGAAATTCCTAGTCGGCAAATCTGCGCAATGCAATGACGCCGCGCCACGTCACACATTATTTTGAATAATAATACTAACGGCAGCGCGGGATTAACAACCCTGAGCCGGTGCTCGATAATATCAGACAATCAGCAATATCAGATAATCAGGGATTTGTCGCGCCACAGTCGAAATCCGCCTTCGAAGGCGCGTGTGTTGTCGCCGCGTCTGCAATCGGCGGGCAAGTCGGTGAGTTCATCGACATTGCCGCCGCCGATGACCACGTAATCCGGCTGCATGGCGGTGCGAAGCCGGTCGACCACGTCGAAGACGTATTTGCGCCATTTCTTCTTGCCGCGCTTTTGCAGCCCGCGTTCGCCGACATAGTCTTCGAAACTGCCGCGCTTCTTGTAGGGAAGATGGGCAAGCTCCATCGGCTGGGCGACGTTATCGACGATCATCGCGGCCCCCAGGCCGGTGCCGAGGCCAAGGAACAGCATGCGGCCGCCTTCATAACTGCCGACGGCCTGCATCAGCGCATCGTTGACGACCTTCACCGGCTTGCCGAACTCAGCGGCGAAATCGCAGCCGACCCAGCCTTTGCCGAGATTGGCCGGTTCGGTCAAAGGCCGGTTGTGGTGCACGGGACCCGGATAGCCCATCGAGACGACATCGTAGTGCAGCCCTTCGGCGAGCGTCTTCACCGCAGCGACCATCTGCTGCGGCGTCAGCTCCGGTCCGGAAGCGGTCTTGCGCTCCTCTGCGCCGGCGCTGGTGCGGATCTTGACGTGCGAGCCGCCGATGTCGATCGCAAGCACGATCTGTTCGGCGTCGGGTGCCGGTCGCTTCACCGCTTTGGCCATCGCTTTCGCCTCCCAGAAATCATTTCGCTGGATTGATCCAGCCGTTCGGCGGCCCGAATCCAGCCATGGCTTCGGCCGGCCCCCAGGTCTTTGGCGCGTAGACAGGCGGCGGCGTGGTGTCGCCGAGCACCGGGCCGACGATGCGCCAGGCGAGCTCGCTGGCGTCCTGGCGGGTGAACAGCTGGCCGTTGCCGTTCATGGCGTCGCCGATCAACCGCTCGTAAGGCGGCATGTCGCCCTTCGAATCGTCGAGCGCGGTGAGCTCGACCTGTTCGCCGACCATGTCGTCGCCGGGTGCCTTGCGCCGGGCTCCGATCGAGATCGCCACTTGCGGATCGATGCGGAAGCGCACGTGATTGCAGTCGCCAGGTTTGATTGGATCGAAGACGTCGAGCGGCGGCCGCTTCAGCCGCACGATGACCTCGGTGGCGTGCACCGGCAGGGATTTGCCGGCGCGGATGAAGAACGGCACATCTTGCCAGCGCCAGGTATCGACGAAAAAGCGCACCGCCGCGAAGGTCTCGACCGGCGAGTTCGGCGCCACGCCCGGCTCGTTGAGATAGCCGTCGAACTGGCCGCGCACGACATCGTCCCTGGTCAGCGTTCGGATCGCCCGCAGCACCTGCACCTTCTCGTCGATCAGATCGTCGGCCGAGCGGCCGACGGGCGGCTCCATGGCGAGCAGCAAGAGGATGTTGAGCAGGTGGTTTTCGATGACGTCGCGGATGCAGCCGACCTCGTCATAGAAGCGGCCGCGGCCCTCGACACCGAAATCCTCGGCCATGGTGATCTGCACGCTCTCGACGAAGTTGCGGTTCCAGATCGGCTCGAGGAAGGAATTGGCGAAGCGGAAATAGAGCAGGTTCTGGATCGCCTCCTTGCCGAGATAATGGTCGATGCGGAAGATCGACTTCTCGTCGAAGACCAGATGCAGTACCCGGTTCAGCCAGCGCGCCGATTGCAGATCGTGGCCGAACGGCTTTTCGACCATCAGGCGCGCGCCCTGGGCGGCGCCCGACTGCTCCAGCCCCTGGACGACGACCTCGAACATGGCCGGCGGCACCGCCAGATAGTGCAGCGGCCGCTCAGCGCTGCCCAGCGCGGTCTTCAGCTTCTCGAAGGTCGCAGGCGCCCGGTAGTCGCCGCTGACATAGCGAAGCAGCGAGGCAAGCCTGGCGAAGATCTTCTCGTCGATGCTGCCGATGGCATTGACGATACCGTCGCGGGCGCGCGCCTGCAGCTTGGCGAGGTCCCAGGGATCGAAGGCGACGCCGATCACCGGCTCGTTCAGCGTTCCCTTGGCCACCATGGCGTAGAGGGCTGGAAAGATCTTCTTGTGGGCGAGATCGCCGGTGGCGCCGAAAAGCACCAGCGTGTCGGACCGTTCCTGGCTCATGGGCGTGCCTCCCTGTCGCCCGTCACGAGCCGGCCTTCGGTTTTTCGACATGACCGCCAAAGGCATAGCGCATGGCGGACAGAAGCTTGTCGGCAAATTCGGACTCGCCTTGCGAGGAGAACCTGTCGAACAGCGCCGACGACAGCACCGGCGCCGGCACGCCGGTGTCGATCGCCGCCTTCAGCGTCCAGCGGCCTTCGCCGGAATCCGAGACGCGCCCGCCGAACTGCGTCAGCGCCGAATCGGCCTTCAACACGCCTGCCGTCAGGTCGAGCAGCCACGAGCCGATGACGCTGCCATGCCGCCAGACCTCGGCCACTTCGGCGATGTCGATGTCGAACTGGTAATATTGCGGGTTTTCCAGCGGGCTGGTTTCCGCGTCGGCGGTGCGCTGCCGTTTGCCGGCATTCGCCGACTTCAGGATGTTCATGCCCTCGGCATAGGCGGCCATGACACCATATTCGATGCCGTTATGGACCATCTTGACGAAATGGCCGGCGCCGCTTGGCCCGCAATGCAGATAACCGAAGGGAGCGGTTCCGGCGTCCTTGCCAGGGGCAGGCGAAGCGGCGTCGGCGCCGGGCGCCAGCGTGGCGAAGATCGGATCGAGATGCTGGACCGCGCTGTCGGGGCCGCCGATCATCAGGCAGTAGCCGCGCTCGAGGCCCCAGACGCCGCCGCTGGTGCCGACATCGACATAGCTCAAGCCTTTCAAGGCCAGGCGCGCGGCGTGGTCGACGGCCTCATGATAATAGGAGTTGCCGCCGTCGATGATGATGTCGCCCGGCTCCATCAGGGCGGCCACCTGGTCGACGATCCGGCCGGTGATCGCCGCCGGCAGCATCAGCCAGGCGCTGCGCGGCTTCGTCAGCTTGCCGACGAAGTCCTCCATCGAGGCGGCTCCGACCGCGCCGGCGGTCACAAGCGCCGCGACGCTCGCCGGGTTGATGTCGTAGACGACGCATTCGTGGCCATCGCGCAGCAGGCGCCGAACCATGTTGGCGCCCATCCTGCCCAGTCCCATCATTCCTATCTGCATGGTCTCGTCCTGCCTTACTTGAGGGATCGATGATCTAGTGGCTGTGACGCATCGTCGATACCAACGGAAAAGTCGACATTCTCCCAATGGCCGGCATCGGACCAGAAGAATGTGAAGACAATGCTATTGCCCGGAGCGGCGTCGGCAACCGGCAACTCTGCGAGATGGATGCCGAAAAGGTTCGCGGCGGTCTCGGTGTCATGGACGGTTGCCCAATTGTCGCTGCTCCAATGAACCACCGCCCGGGCCAGAAGTTCGATGCGCAGCGCCTTGCCTGCCGGGATGGTACGGATCTTGTGGTTGAAGCGCCATGCCCTGAGGCGCGACACCGTTCTGCCCTCGATATAGCGCTTGACGCCCTGTGGCGGCATGTCGAAGACGGCGCCGTCGCGGAGCGAACGCAGCAGCTTGATGTGCTCGGAATGCGCCCAAACCAGCGGCTTGGCGCTGCCGGAGGGGCCGCCATGCCGCAATTCGCGCTCCGGCATGTCTGGACCATCCCAGACCTGCTCCGGCAGCAGGCCGCCCGGCCCGGCGGAGCCCTCAAACGTCGCGAGCAGGCTTGCCGCTTTGTCCTTGCGCCCCGCCGCCAGCTCGTAATGCGCGCGCTCGCCGACCAGCAGCGGCCCGGGCCGCCCCTGGCCGGTTCCATCGAAGGGCGCGCCGTCCGCATGCTCACCGTAGCCGTCGCCGTTGTAGCGGTACCAGAGCGGCCCCTGCGGCAGCTCGCAACGCAATTGCGCGTCGATCACCTTGACCGTGTCGAGGATGCGCGGATCGTCGGCCGCCCTGAGGCCGAAACGGACCAGCGCCAGCGCGTCGGGGCTGACGATCGCCTTGGCCGGCCGGTCCGTATCGGCCGGCGGGCGGTTCTTGATCGGGACGTAGCCGTCTTTCGGCGATGCCGCGCCGGCTTTGTCGGGCGGCGCAATGCGGACATAGTAGCCCTCGACGCCGGCTTCATCGCCCGAGGAGCTACCGACGACGTAGGTCCAGCGCTCGATCTGATCGTTCCAGACATCGGCGGTTTCGCGCAGGTAGTTTGCCGGCTCTGTTTTGCCGACGGCATCGAACATGTCCGCAGCCGCTAGCAATGCGGCGATCTCGACGGCAAGCGTGAACGGGCTGTAGCCGGCGTCCTCTTCCCAGCGGTCTTCGCCGGTGACGGGGCCGTTGCGCACGACGTAGGAGGCCGCGCGCTCGATCATCGGCATGAAGGAGGAGAGTACCGCAGGCGGCAAATGCTCGGCGCGGCGCAGCGCGTCGGCGAGCAGCAGCGGGAAGGCGCATTCGTCCATCTGGATGCCCGGCCAATAGGCCGAACCGTCGAGCCAGGCGTTCTGCGGCCAATGCCCGTCCGGCTGCTGGATCGAGCGCAGATAGCCAAGGATGCGCAAGGCTTCCGCCGGGTCGCCGGCGGCGAGGAAACCGCCGGCGGTTTCGACCAGATCGCGCGGCCAGACCAGGTGATAGCCGCCCAGATCGTCGTCGCCCTTGTTGAAGCCCCACGGGATCGACAGGCTGGCGACGGCTGCTCCGGTCGACGAGCGGTGTGCCGCCAGCACCGCAGTGCTGATGCGGTAGGGATTGAGGCCGGACGCCGCATGCCGGTCCAGCGGCAGCAATCCGGCCTGCCATTGGCGCCATTTTTGACCATAGGATCTGACCGCGGGCTCAAAACCTTGCCTCAGGCTGGCGAAAGCGGTTTCCGCCGCCTGTTGCGGTGTCGTGCCGAAGCCGAGCGCCAGCAATATTTTTGGATTCGCGGCCGAAAAGCCGATCTCGCCGGTCAGCGCGACATTGCCATCCTCGGCCCTGCGGCAGGCCGGATCGAGCCGGCCGCCTTGACGAAGCTGCTGCCAGCCGTCGGAGGCGCCGACATAGCCGGCCGAGCACGCCTTCCACGGCAGCGACGAGGCGAGCGCCAGGCAGACGCCGCGTCCCGATGCAAACAGGACAGGCTGTCCTTCATGGCCGTCGATCCAGGCGGTGTTGCCCATCCCGGCGTTGACGAGGTGCGGCGCCAGCAGCGCGTAGACGCGGTAGTCGGCGGCCGCGCCTTTGAGCGGCGTGAAAATGATCTCCTGCAGCACGACAGGACGTTCCGGATCCGTAATGATCCGCTTTTGGATCCGGTAGCTTCCATCGGCCGCAGTGTTGACCAGCCGATAGGCAGGCACCCCGTCCTCGAGCGGTTCGATGCTGTGCTCGGCGTCGCGCTTTTCTTCCGAGAAATAGCCGTCGCGTCCGGTGACGATCAGCCCCAGATCGCGGGTGCAGGCGCTGTCGACGCGGGGATAGTAGATCTCGTTGAGAATACCGTGACTGATGGTGAACCAGATCGGGCAGGCCGGCGAGAGCGCAGTGCCGACGCCGCTCTTGGCGCTCGAGGTCCAGCGCGCCGGAATGCCGGGTGCACCCGGGGCAAGGTTCGCTGCCATTCAATCGGTCTCCAGTGCCATCCCTAGACCAGGAGCCGAACCCGTTTCAATCATTGCACCGCAAGTTGATCGCCGGCCATGGATTGCTGTTGACAGCTTGTCGCCCATCTGCATTTGTCTGATAATAGATAAAAAACAGCGTTGCGAGCGTATCAGCCATCAGCCAGCCATTAGCCACCAGTAAGACAGCAACTCACGGGAGGAGTATGACATGAAGAAAATATTCGTTTTGGGCGCCCTTGCGGCGATGCTCGCCTCGGGCACCGCGCTTGCCGACACCAGCGGCAAGAAAATCGCCTTCTCCAACAATTACGCCGGCAATTCCTGGCGGCAAGCGATGCTGGACAGCTACGCCATCGTCACCAAGAAGGCGGTTGCCGACAAGGTGGTCGGCGCCGCGGACGTCTTCACGACGGCCGACAAGGAAGTGCCGACGCAAGCAGCGCAAGTGCAGAACCTGATCCTGCAGGGCTATGACGCGATCGTCATCAACGCGGCGTCTCCGGATGCCCTCAACGGCGCCATCAAGCAGGCCTGCGACGCCGGCATCGTCGTCGTCTCCTTCGACGGCATCGTCACCGAACCCTGCGCCTACCGCGTCGTCGTCGACTTCAAGGACATGGGCAAGCAGGAAGTCGAGCAGATGGCCAAGTTCCAGCCCAAGGGCGGCAATCTCCTGGAAATCCGCGGTCTCGCCGGCACTTCGATCGACGACGCCATCCACGCCGGCATCCTCGAGGGTGTCGCTGCCCATCCCGAGTTCAAGATCGTCGGCTCGGTGACCGGCGACTGGGACCAGACAACGGCACAGAAAGCCGTCGCAACGATCCTGCCGTCGCTGCCGGATGTTGTCGGGGTGGTCGACCAGGGCGGTGACGGCTACGGCGCGGCGCAGGCTTTCGCCGCCGCCGGCAAGCCGCGCCCGACCATCATCATGGGCAATCGCCAGGACGAATTGCAGTGGTGGAAGGAGCAGAAGGACAAGGACGGTTACCAGACCTGGTCGGCATCGATCGCGCCCGGCGTATCGACGCTTGCCTTCTGGGTGGCGCAGCAGGTGCTCGACGGCCGCACCGACGTGCCGCACGACTTGCTGGTTCCCTATCTTGCCTTCACACAGGATGATTTCGAGGCCGCGCTGCCGAAGATTCCGAAGGGCGGCGTCGCCAGCCACGAATACACGCAGGAAGACGCCATCGCCGCGATCAAGGCCAACATCAAGTGAGCATGGCACTATTGTTGCCGCCACGGATAACCGGGTATCGTTGAGGGATGCCCGAGGCCAATGCAGACATCCTCATGCCGGACGGCGCCGAAAAGCTTTTCGGCGCCGTCAGTTTGGACATCATAAGACTGGACGGAGCCGAAAAACATTTCGGCGCCGTCAAGGCGCTCGCCGGTGTCGATTTCAGCGTTCGTGCCGGAGAATGCGTCGGTCTCGTCGGCCATAACGGCGCCGGAAAATCGACGCTCATGCATATGGTGGCAGGCACGCTTGCCCCCGACAGCGGGCAGATCGCGGTCCGCGGCGGTGTCGAGGCAAGTTATTCGGTGCCGCGCGCACAGCAGCTCGGCATCCGTTGTGTTTTCCAGGAACTATCGCTCTGCCCGAACCTCAGCGTCGCCGAGAACACGCGGATCAACCACGCGTCGCTTAATGGCTTCGGCTGGCGGCGCAAGGCGGCCGATCTGATCGCCGCCAAGCTGGACGAGATATTCCCCGGCCACAGCATCTCGGCATCCGACATCGTCGGTGATCTTTCCATCACCAGCCGGCAAATGGTGGAGGTGGCGCGCGCCTTCACGGTCACGCAGGAGCCGCTCGAACTGGTCATCCTCGACGAGCCGACATCCTCGCTCGATGCGCATACCGCCGGCCAGCTGCTGGCGTTCGTGCGCCGCTTCGTAGCCGCCGGCAAGAGCTGCATCCTGATCTCGCATGTGCTCGGCGAAGTGCTCGGAAATGCCGACCGCATCGTCGTGATGCGCGACGGCAAGGTCGTCGCCGCGGGGCAGGCCGATCAATTCGACCGCGACAGGCTGGTGACGGCGATGGGCGGAGCGGAGGCACGCGAGAAGGCCGCCGCAGAGATTGCGAGCGGCAAGCCGGAGCCCGGTCCGCTGCGGGTCCGGGCGCGGCCGGCGCGACAGCAGGACGGCAACGAGCTCGTCGCCCGTGCCGGTGAGATCATCGGACTTGCCGGACTTGCCGGGCACGGGCAGACCGATCTTTTGCTGGCTATCTTTGCGGCGGCTTCCCGCGCCAGGACCGGCATCGAGGTCACCGCGCCGGTGGCGCTGGTTGCCGGCGACCGCCAGTCGGACGGGATTTTTCCGCAGTGGTCGATTGCCGAGAACATCGGCATCCGTTCGCTGGCGCGATTGCGCAACGGCCTCTTGATCTCGCCGCAGCGCGAAGCCGAGCTCGCCGAGTTGTGGCAGCGGAAAATCGGCATCCGTACGCCCGACATGAACAACAACATCTTCTCGCTGTCCGGCGGCAACCAGCAGAAGGCGCTGTTCGCGCGGGCGCTCGGCTCCGACGCCAAGATCGTGCTGATGGACGATCCGATGCGCGGCGTCGACATCGGAACCAAGCTCGAAGTCTACGACCTGGTGCGCGAAGAGGCTCGCCATGGCCGCACTTTCCTCTGGTACACCACCGAAACCGAAGAGCTCGACAATTGCGACCATATCTATGTGTTCAAGAACGGCCGGATTGTCGCCAACCTTCGTCGCGACGAACTGACGGAGGAAAAAATCATCCAGTCGTCGTTCGGCGAGGCGGCCTGAGATGACAGCGGCATCCGTCGAGAATGGGCTAAGATCTTCGGCTCGCGCCACGAGGCGGGCGCGCATGCTGCGCAGCCTGCTGCCGGCACTGTCGCTGGCGCTGGTGCTCATCGCCATCGCCTGGCTCAACCCGCGCGCCATCAGCTATTTCGGCTTCAGCCTGATGCTCAATCTGGCGATCCCGATCGCACTGGCGACGATCGCGCAGATGTTCGTCATCGCCGGCAACGAGCTCGATCTGTCGATCGGCACCTTTGTCGGCTTCGTCGGCTGTGTGACGGCGACGTGGCTGAAGGACGCGCCGCTGCTCGGCGTCGTCATCCTGCTCGGGTCGATCGGCGTCTACGCGCTGCTCGGCGCGCTGATCCATCTGCGCAACCTGCCCTCTATCGTGGTGACGCTCGGCATGAGTTTCGTCTGGCAGGGCATGGCCATCCTCATCCTGCCCAAGCCCGGCGGCAAGGCGCCGGACTGGCTGCTGGCGCTGATGGCCTTCAAGCCACCCTTCATTCCGTTCCCGATCATCGCGGCATTGCTGATCGCGGCCGTCGTCCACTTTGGCCTGATGCGCACCTCCTACGGCGTCATCCTGCGTGGATCGGGCGGCAATTCAGCCGCACTCAAGCGCGCCGGCTGGTCGCTGCTGCGCACCAAGATCGCACTGTTTGCGCTGACCGGTCTGTTCGGCGTTTTGTCCGGCATGGCGCTGATCGGCATCACCACCTCGGCCGATGCCAATATCGGCAATGGCTACACGCTGCTTTCGATCGCCGGCGTCATCCTCGGCGGCGGCGAGTTCGTCGGCGGCCGGGTGTCGCCGATCGGCGCCGTCATCGGCGCGCTGACGCTGGCTCTGGCCGCATCGCCGCTCTTGACCTTCATGCACATTCCGCCCGACTGGCAGGTCGCCGCCAATGGCGCCATCCTGATCATCGTGCTGGCAGCGCGGGTGCTGATCAGCCGCAGGGAGAGGTGAGCATGGCTTCGCTGCGGACCCTGCTCGCCAGACCCTGGATCTGGTCATTCTTCGGGGCGCTGCTGGTGTGGCTGGCGACCATCGCCTTCACCGGCGGCTATGGCGGCGGCGGCATGATCACGGCGGCGCTGTCGCTCGCCGTCTTCACCGTCATCGTCGGCGTCGGCCAGATGTTCGTCATCACGCTCGGGCCGGGCAATGTCGACCTGTCGCTGCCGGCCAACATCGGCCTTGCCAGCGCCGTCGCCATGAAGGTCATGGACGGCAATGATGCGATGATCGCGGTCGGGCTGCTGGCCGCGCTTGCCTGCGGCATGGCGATCGGCGCCGTCAACTACCTTCTGATATGGGCGCTGCGCATTCCGCCGATCATCGCGACGCTGTCGGCCAGCTTCGTCATCCAGTCGGTCGATATCAGCTATGGGCGGGGCCTGCAGATCAAGCCGCCGCCGGGCTTTGCCGACTTCACCAACTGGCAGGTGTTCGGCATCCCGGTGCTGGCGATCCTCACCGTGCTGTTCACCATCGGCGCCGGCATCGTTTTGCAGCGCATGATCTACGGACGCTCGGTGCTGGCGATCGGCCAGAACATCCGCGCCGCCTGGCTGGCCGGCGTCAATGTCGGCCGCACCCGCTTCCTCACCTACACGCTGTCGGGCGCGCTCGGCGGCCTCGACGGCGCACTGCTCGCCGGCTATTTCCGCGGCGCCAATGTCGATATCGGCAATGAGTATCTGCTGGCCTCGATCGCGGTCGTCGTCATCGGCGGCACGTCGGTGGCTGGCGGCAAGGCCAATGTGCCGGGGGTCTGGGGCGCGGCGCTGTTTCTCGTGCTGCTGTTGACCATGCTCAACACATTCGGCGTCAGCGTCGGCGTCCGCCTGGTGCTGACAGGGCTGATCATCGTCGGCGTCATCACCGCCGCCGGTGGGCAGAAGGCGCTGCGCTAAGGCAAGGCACCCGGCGGCGAGGGGATAACGATCCGGCCCGCAAAACACGTGGTTCCCATCCGCATGCCAGCGCTGTAAATCCCGTCGCGCTATTGGCCAACATCGTTGTATGAGGTTTGCGTGTCCGATTTCGTCAGCACCACAAGGCATGGCAAAGTCGCGGTGGTGATCATCGACAATCCGCCGGTCAACGCGCTGAGCTTCCATGTGCGCGAGCCGTTGATGCGGGCGCTCGTTTCCCTGCGGGACGAGCCGTCGGTCGGAGCAATCGTGATCGCCTGCGCCGGGCGGACCTTCGTCGCCGGCGCCGATATCACCGAATTCGGCAGACCGGCGCAGCAGCCGGAATTGCGCGCTATTGTCGCCGTGCTGGAAACTATCACCAAGCCGACGGTCGCAGCCATTCACGGCACTGCGCTCGGCGGCGGCCTGGAACTGGCGCTCGGCTGCCATTTCCGTGTTGCCGACCGAACGGCAAGGCTCGGCCTGCCGGAAGTCAAGCTTGGCCTGCTGCCGGGCGGCGGCGGCACGGTTCGTCTGCCGCGCCTGGTTGGTCCGCTAAAGGCACTCAGCATGATCGTTTCGGGAACGCCGATCGGTGCTGCCGAGGCGCTCGCCGACGGCCTGGTGGATGCCGTCTTCGATGGCGACCTGATCGCGAAAGCGGTGAGTTTCGCCAGCGAAACGGCCGCGAAAGGCGGTCCGTTCACGCCCGTGCGCGACCGCAATGATCGCCTTGACCAGGCCGACTTGCCGGCTTTCGACAAGCAGGCGGCAGCGTTTTCCAAAAAAGCACGCGGCCTCGAGGCGCCGATCGCCTGTGCGCAGTCGGTCCGCAACGCCCTGACGCTGCCCTTCGACGAAGCGCTGGTGGCGGAGCGCGACCTGTTCCTCAAGCTTGTCGCCGGTGACCAGTCACGCGCGCAGCGGCATCTGTTCTTCGCTGAACGTGAGGCGGCAAAGATTACCGGCAAGGATGTCGTCAGGCGCAAGATCGCCCGGGTCGGCGTCATCGGCGCCGGCACCATGGGCGGCGGCATCGCCATGGCGTTCGCCAATGGCGGTCTTCCCGTGACCTTGCTGGAGACGACGCAGGAAGCATTGCAACGCGGACTGACGACGATCGACAAGAATTATGCCGTTTCCGTTATCCGCGGATCGCTGAGCGAAGACGCCAAGCGCGAGCGGCTGGATTTGTTCAGGGGCAGCACCGACTATGCCGACCTCGCCGATTGCGACCTGATCGTCGAGGCCGTATTCGAGGAGATGGCGGTCAAGAAGGATGTCTTCGGCAGGCTCGATGCGGTGGCCAAACCGGGCGCGATCCTCGCCACCAACACCTCCTATCTCGACGTCAACGAGATCGCCGGTTCGACGTCGCGGCCGCAAGATCTCCTCGGCATGCATTTCTTTTCGCCGGCTAACGTCATGAAGCTTTTGGAAATCGTCCGCACCGACAAGACTTCGCCCGACGTGCTGGCGACCATCGTCGATCTGGCACGGCGGATCGGCAAGGTGCCGGTCGTCGTTGGCGTCTGCCACGGCTTCGTCGGCAACCGCATGCTGGCGGCGCGGGGTTCGGAACTGGAGACGCTTCTGCTGGAAGGCGCAATGCCGCGCCAGGTCGACCAGGCGTTCACCGATTTCGGCTGGCCGATGGGGCCGTTCGAGATGAGCGATCTCGCCGGCCTCGACATAGGCTGGCGCAACCGCAAGGCGCGCGGCCGGACGGCCGTGATCGCCGATGCGTTGTGCGAACAGGGACATTTCGGCCAGAAGACCGGCAGCGGCTTCTATCGTTATGAGAACGGTTCGCGCACGCCGCTGCCCGATCCCGAGGTCGAGACGCTGATCCGCAACAAGGCTGCCGAACGCGGCATCGCACCGCGGCCAATCGGCGCCGAGGAGATCATCGAGCGGACGCTCTATCCGATGATCAACGAGGGCGCCAGAATCCTCGAGGAAAAGATTGCCGCCCGCGCGTCCGATATCGACCTTGTCTGGGTCAACGGCTACGGCTTCCCGGTCGGCAAGGGCGGGCCGATGTTCTGGGCGAGCCTCGAAGGCGTGGACAAAATCATCCAGCGGCTGCATCACTGGCACGAGCAGACCGGCAAGGACGTCTTTCGAGTGGCACCTCTGCTTAGGCAAATGGCCGAAACCGGTTCCTGGGACGGCGGCTAGTATCAACGCCGGCCAGGCGCTGGTGATCGACGGCGGTGAAAGCATCGGCTGATCCGCCGCTCCGGCGGGCGGCAGCTGAAATTGTCTTTGGCCGAACGGCCGGCGGCAAGATGTGCTTTCGTCTCAAGGAAAATGCGGCCAACATGGCTGGGCCGGGAGCAGAAATCATCAGCGCAAACGGGATGGCTGCATAATGGCCGAGGCCTATATCTGCGACTACATCCGCACGCCGATCGGCCGCTTCGGCGGTTCGCTGTCAACGGTGCGTGCCGACGACCTCGGCGCGATACCTCTGAAGGCGCTGGTCGAGCGCAACCCCGGCATCGACTGGGCCGCCGTCGACGACGTCGTCTATGGCTGCGCCAACCAGGCCGGTGAGGACAACCGCAATGTGGCGAGGATGTCCCTGCTGCTGGCCGGCCTGCCCAAGGAGGTTCCCGGCTCGACCGTCAATCGCCTCTGCGGTTCGGGCATGGATGCGGTGATGATTGCTGCCCGCGCCATCAAAGCCGGCGAGGCGGAGCTGATAGTATCAGGCGGCGTCGAATCGATGAGCCGTGCTCCGTTTGTCATGCCGAAGGCCGAGAGCGCCTTTTCGCGCAATGCCGAGATTTATGACACCACGATCGGCTGGCGCTTCATCAATCCGCTGATGAAGAAGCAATACGGCGTCGATTCGATGCCGGAGACCGGCGAGAACGTGGCGGAAGAGTTCGCTGTCTCCCGCGCAGACCAGGATGCGTTTGCCGCGCGCAGCCAGGACAAGGCCGTAGCCGCGCAAGCCAATGGTCGTCTGGCGAAGGAAATCACGCCGGTGACGATCGCGCAGCGCAAGGGCGATCCGGTCGTTGTCGACAGAGATGAGCATCCGCGCGGGGGCACGTCGATCGACTCGTTAGCCAAGTTGCCGACGCCGTTCCGGCAAGGCGGCACCGTCACCGCCGGCAATGCGTCGGGCGTTAACGATGGTGCCGCAGCGCTGATCGTCGCCTCGGAAACGGCCGTGAAAAGATACGGGTTGACGCCGATCGCCCGCATTCTCGGCGGTGCCACCGCCGGCGTGGCGCCGCGCATCATGGGCATTGGCCCGGTGCCGGCCACGCAAAAGCTATGCGCCCGGCTCGGCCTGCGGCCGCGACAATTCGATGTCATCGAGCTCAACGAGGCCTTCGCCTCGCAAGGCATCGCCGTGCTGCGCCAACTCGGCATTGCCGAGGATGCGGAGCACGTCAACCCGAATGGCGGCGCCATCGCGCTCGGCCATCCGCTCGGCATGTCCGGGGCGCGCATCACGGGCACGGCTGCGCTGGAGCTTCGCGAACGCGGCGGCCGCTACGGCCTCGCGACCATGTGCATCGGGGTCGGCCAGGGGATCGCGGTGGCGCTCGAGAGATTGTGAGCAAGCAGCTCCGGTCGTTCTAAAGGTGCGATTACACGAACGTTTACAGCAGTTCCGTCCGGCCAAATTTGACCATGTGGACAAAAGCCGGGCACCGTTCCATAGTTCCTTCGCCGATATTCCAGAGAAGAGAGCCGGCTCGACACGGCGCCAATCAGAGGGGCATGCAATGCACAACGGGAAGAGCAGAATCCAATCGAAACGCGAAGGGCTTTCGCGACGCAACGTGCTGGAGCTGGGCGCGCTCGGCCTGGCGGCGGCGATGCTGCCGGGCAGCGCCTTTGCCAAGACCAAGAAGCTGAAAGTGGCGGCGATCTTCGCCACGCCGATCGAGGAGCCGTGGGACAACCAGATCCATGTCGCCCTGCAGAAGGCCGAGAAGGAACTCGGCATCGAATACAAATGGTCGGAGAAGGTGCAGACCGCCGATTTCAGCCGTGTCATGCGCGAATATGCGCAGGGCGGCTATGAGCTGGTGCTGGGCGATGCCTTCGCCGCCGAGCGCGAATCGCGCAGGACCGCCAAGCAATTCCCGAAGACCGCCTTCCTGTTCGGCTCCGGCGCCGGGCCGGCCGAGCCGAATTTCGGGGTTTTCGACAACTGGATCCACGAGCCGGCCTATCTGTCCGGCATGATTGCCGGAAAAATGTCGAAATCGGGCACGATCGGCGCCGTCGCGGCGATGGGCATTCCGGAAGTGAACCGGCTGGTCAACGCCTTCTTTGCCGGTGCCAAGGAGGTCAATCCCAACATCAAGAAGAAGGTCGCCTTCATCGGCTCGTTCTTCGATCCGCCGAAGGCAAAGGAAGCTGCTGTCGCCCAGATCGACGCCGGCGTCGACGTCATCTATGCCGAGCGCTTTGGCGTCATCGAAGCGGCGGTCGAGAAAAAGATCCTCGCTATCTCCAACATGTCGGACCAATCGAGCCTCGGCCCCGACACGGTGATCACCGGGCCGGTCTGGGACATGTATCCGACGGTCGAGCAGGCAATCAAGCTGGTCAAGGCCGGCGTCTTTACGGCGCAGGATTACGGTGATTTCTCGCGCATGGCCAAGGGCGGCTCCTACCTCGCGCCCTATCACAAGTTCGACAAGACGCTGCCGGCCGAGGTCAAGGACTTGGTCGAAAAGAAGAAGGCCGAAATCCTCGACGGCAATTTCCGTGTCGATGTCGATGAGAATACGCCGGTCTCGGACTGAGCGGCGCATCCCTCCCCTCGAGGGGAGGGTGGCCCGCAGGGCCGGGTGGGGTTCTCGGCGACGCGCTCCATCTTTTTTCGGTCTAAACGTCGAGGCGGTTGAGACGACCCCTCCCGCCTCGCTTCGCTCGGCACCCTCCCCTCAAGGGGGAGGGATATCGGCGTCAACGCCACCAGGATCCCGCCTTGTCAACGCCTGCCCCTCTCATCGAAATGCGCGGCATCTCCAAGAGCTTTGGCGCCGTCAAGGCGAACGAAGCCGTCGATCTCAGCGTCGCGCCGGGTGAAATCCTCGGGCTGCTTGGCGAAAACGGTGCCGGCAAGACGACGCTGATGAATGTGCTGTTCGGTGCCTATGCGCCCGATGCCGGCGAGATCCTGGTGCAGGGCCGGCCGCTGGCGATCAACAGCTCGGCCGATGCGCTGGCCGCTGGCATCGGCATGGTGCACCAGCATTTTCATCTCGCGCCGCGGCTTTCGGTGCTGGAGAACCTCTTGATCGGCATTCCCGGCAGATCGGGCCGGATCGACCGCGCCGGCGGGCTGGCGCGGCTCGCCGAGATCGGCCGCCAGCACGGGCTGACGCTCGACCCGGACCTCCCCGTCTCGGCGCTGTCGGTCGGCGAGCAACAGCGGCTCGAAATCGTCAAGGCGCTGTTTCGCGGCGCAAGGCTGCTGATCCTCGACGAGCCGACGGCGGTGCTGGCGCCGACAGAGGTCGACGGACTGTTTTCGGCGCTTCGCTCGATGGCGGCACAAGGGCTCGGCATCATCTTCATTTCGCACAAGCTCAACGAGGTGCGGGCGCTGACGCATCGCTGCGTCGTGCTCAGGCATGGGCGCGTTGCCGGTCGCGTCGATGCGCCGGCCAGCACGACGTCTTCGGAGATGGCGCGGCTGATGTGCGGCCACGAGATCGTGCCTCCGGCCAGAGGACCGTCGATGCCCGGTGCGGCCGTGCTCACCCTCGACGGTATCTCGACATCGCATCATTCCGGCATGGCGCTGCGCGATGTTTCGCTGTCGGTTCGTGGCGGCGAGATCCTTGGCATCGCCGGCGTCTCCGGCAATGGCCAGCGCGTGCTTGCCGAGGTCATCTCCGGCGTGCGTGCGCCTGATGCCGGGAAGATGACCATAGCCGACAAAGCGGTTTCGCGGTTCTCGCCGAGCACAGTCCAGGCGCTCGGCCTCGGCCGCATCCCGGAAGACCGCATGACGACAGGGCTGGTCACCAATCTGCCGCTTGCCGATTCCATGGTGCTGCCGCGCATCGGCACGGCGGCGTTCAGCCGCAACGGCCTGCTCAAGCCGGATGCGATCCGCGCCTTCGCCGAGGCGCAGATCAAGGCCTACGACATACGCTGCCCCGGCCCGATGACGCGCGCCGGGGCGCTTTCCGGCGGCAATCTGCAAAAGGCGCTTCTGGCGCGCGAACTCGCCTTTGATCCGAAGGTGCTGATCGTTTCGCAGCCGACTCGCGGCCTCGACATCGGCGCCGCGCGCTTCATCCACGAAAAATTCCTCGACATGCGCGCCAAGGGCTGCGGCATCATCGTCATTGGCGAGGACCTGGAAGAGTTGCTGATGCTCTCGGATCGTATCGCGGTGATGTATGAGGGCCGCATCGTCGGCACGCTCGACAGTGCCGACGCCAGCGTCGCCAGACTCGGGTTGATGATGACCGGAGCGGAGGCGTGATGTTCCGTCTCGAGGCCCGCACCTCAACGCCCGCCTGGTTCAATCTGGCTCTGCCGCTGCTCGCCATCGGGGCGACGCTGATCTTGTGCAGCGGCCTCATCGCACTGGCTGGCGCCGGCGTCGTCGAGGCTTATAGCGTGATGTTTTCGGCGTCGCTGGGTGACAGCTACGCCGTCACCGAAACGCTGGTGCGTGCCACCCCGATGATCTTCACAGGGCTTGCTGTGGCGGTCGCCTTCCGCGCCAAATTCTGGAACATCGGCGCCGAAGGGCAATTGCTCGCCGGTGCGGTGGCGAGCTGTGCCGTCGGCGCCGTCCCGATGCCGGGGCCGCTCGCCATGCTGCTGATGGCGCTGGCGGGTGGGGCCGCCGGCGCTGCCGTCGCGCTGATCCCCGCGACGCTACGGGTGAAATTCAGGGTCGATGACGTGGTCAGCTCGCTGCTGCTCAATTCGGTCATTTTCTACGCACTGATGGCGCTGATCGAGGGGCCATGGAAGGACAGTTTCAGCGGCTACCCGATCTCGCCGCCGATCGAGGATTCAGCGAATTTCCCGGTACTCATCGAAGGCACGCGGCTGCATCTCGGCGTCGTCGCGGCGCTGGTCGCGGCACCCCTGATCTGGTTCGTGGTCGCGCGTACAACGCTCGGCTTTCGCATCAGGGTCACCGGCGAGAACCCGGAAGCCGCGCGCTATGGCGGCATCAATGTCGAGCGGGTGCTGATTTCGACGGCGCTGCTGTCCGGCGCATTGGCCGGCCTTGCAGGCGTCGGCGAGGTCGGCGGCGTGCATTTCCAGGTGATGAGCGACATCTCGCCGGGCTATGGCTATTCCGGCATCGTCGTCGCCATGCTGGCGAGGCTCAATCCGCTCGGCGTGGTGCCGGCGGCGATCTTCCTTGCCGCCGTCATGACCGGCGCCGAGGCGATGTCGCGGGCGACCGGCGTTCCGGCCTTCCTCAGCGAAGTCATCCAGGGAACTGCGCTGCTCGCCATGCTGGTGGCGCTGCTGTTCACCGCCTATCGCATCCGCCGCGTCGGAGCCGCCAGATGAGCGTGGTGCTGGAACAGATCTTCCAGGTCGGTTTCCTGGCCGCGATCATCCGCATCGCCACGCCGCTTGCCTTCGCAACGCTGGGCGAAATGTTTTCCGAGCGCGCCGGTGTGCTCAATCTCGGCATCGAAGGCATCATGCTTTTGTCGGCAATGACCGGCTTCACCGCGGCGAGCCTCAGCGGCAGCCTGTGGCTCGGCGTGCTTGCGGCGGTGCTGACCGGGGCGCTGATGGGTGCCGTGCATGCGCTGTTCACGGTAGCGCTCGGCCTCAGCCAGCATGTCTGCGGCATCGGCGTGACGCTGTTCTCGTCGGGCCTTGCCTATTTCCTCTACCGGCTGATCTTCGGCCAGCAATCGGTGCCACCGAACATCAAGGGGTTCGAGACGCTGCCGATCCCAATCCTGTCCGACGTACCGGTGCTTGGGCCGGCGGTGTTCAACCAGTTTTCGCTGGTCTACATGGCGATGCTGTCTATTCCCCTGGCCGCCTTCGTGCTCTACCGCACGCCATGGGGCCTGTCTGTTCGCATGGTCGGTGAAAACCCGCGGGCCGCCGATTCGGCCGGCGTCAGCGTCATCGCAACGCGCTTCCAGGCGGTGATCCTCGGCGGTGCCTTGATGGGGCTCGCAGGCGCCTTCCTGTCGATGGCGCAGTTCAACGCGTTCACCTTCGGCGTCGTTTCGGGGCGTGGCTGGGTGGCGATCGCGCTCGTCGTCTTCGGCCGCTGGGACCCTTGGCGCACGGCAGGCGCGGCATTGCTGTTTGCCTTCGTCGACGCCTTGCAGTTGCGCATGCAGGCGAGCGGGCTTGGCCATATCCCCTACGAGGCGTTCCTGATGCTGCCGTTCATCTTCACCATCGTCGCTATGGCGGTGATGTCGCGCAATGCGGTGGCGCCCTCGGCGCTGCTCAAGCCGTTCCGGCGCGAAGAGCGGTAACGGCGCTTCGCCTTTCACATCGCGGTGAAGCCGTTGTCGACGAACAGATGCGCGCCGTTGACGAAGCTGGCCTCGTCGCTGGCCAGGAACAGGGCTGCCTTCGCCACCTCTTCCGGCTCGCCGATCCGCCCCTGCTGCGCCGCCATTGCCGCGTCGGAGACATCGATGCCGAGTTTGTCGAGATCGGCGACCTCGCGCAGGCCATGCGGTGTCCTGATGAAGCCTGGACAGACCGCATTGCAGCGGATGTTGCGGTCGCGGAACTCGATGGCGATGGCACGCGCGAACATATGGCAGGCGCCCTTGGTGGTATCGTAGAGCACCTCCATCGGCGTCGCCGCCACCGCCGAGATCGACGAGGTGCAGACGATGGAACCGCCGCCGGCGGCGATCATGCCGGGTAGCACGGCGCGCGTCATCAGGAACATCGAGCGCACATTTACGGCATGCAGCCATTCCCATTCCTGCAGCGTGGTCTCCAGGAAGGGTTTTATGACGATGGTGCCGGCGTGATTGAACAGAACCGTGACCCGGCCGAATTGTTCCATCACGCCCTTCACCGCCGCTTCGACCTGCGCCTCGTCCGATACGTCGGCGACCCAGTGCTCGGCGACATGGCCGCGTTGCCTGATTGCCGCTGCGGTAGCGGCGGCAGCTTCGCCGTTGCGGTCGATGATCGCCACCTTGGCGCCCTCGGCCGCGAAAAGCTCCGAGGCCGCACCGCCCATGCCCGTCGCGCCACCCGAAATGATGGCGACCTTGCCGGCCAGTCTTGTGCCCATGGTTTTGCTCCCTGCTGCCTTGCCGTGACGTCGCGGCTTTCCACTGAGGCAGCGATGCTATCCCTCATCCAATGGCTGGCCAAGGAGCCACAGACACGTGGACCTGCCATTTTCTACCGTCACCCCGCCTGCCTCAAAAGGCAGCGCGCTAAGCAGTAAAAGCACTAATTTGTCCGCCGTTTGGAGAAAATTGTTCTAAGGATCGCGCGAAAATAGCACTCGACAAAGTCTACTGGTTTTATAGATTAAGCGTCGAGACGGAGGTCGATATGTCCTATAGCCAGAACACTCAGACTGCTCGCAGAGGTCAAAGGCTGGGTTCCGACCAGGTATGGCGGCCGGCCTACGCCGGCGCTTTCGCCTATCTCGTCTTTGCCCTTGCGTTTGTATTCACCGGGGCAGTGGTCCTCGGGCTGATTCCCTGACTATTGAGGCCTTGATCGTCGAGGCTTCCTCGGGATAGCGGCCTGCCGTTTGCAGAAATTCCGGAGTTGATGAACTGAATGCCGGTGCGCTTCTGCGCGCCCTGATTCCAACGTGATGGAGGAGATGGCAATGCCGATCGAGTTCACGCATGTTCCCGGTAAGATCCACGCTGCCGACGCCAGCTTTTTCTATGACTTTGTCGAGACCGCGACGAAACTGTCACTGATCGAGGATGCCGGATTCCAGAGGATCGTCATCGACGACCAGGCCGGCCTGCTGACCAATATGGACCTTGCCGCCCAGACGCTGGACCGTACCTCCTCCCTGGAGGTCGTGCTCACGCATTGGGCGGGCGTGATCGAACCAATCGTGGCGGCGCGGCAGCTCGCCGCCCTCGACGCGAGAAGCGGTGGCCGGCTGTCGCTCAGGATGCTCAGCGAGCCGTTCGGCGACGACGATGCCGAGGCACGTCCAGCCGGCCATACGGTGGTCTGGCAACGCATCGACGAATATCTAGTGCTGCTGAAGCGGTTGTGGTCGAACGACAGACCGTTCGACCATGAAGGCGCTTTCTACAGCATCAAAGGCGGCTATGTGCCGCGCAAGGGGCCGCATGGCGCCGACGTAAACATCCGCATGGGCGCACGGTCCGGCACGGCGCTCAGGGTCGCGGGCAGGCATGCGGACGTGTTCGAGCTGGCGCCGGGCCCGCTTGCAGAAATCCGTCAGTCTATGGAGCGTGTACGCAGCGCCGCCGCCGAACACGGCCGGGCCGGCAAGCTGCGTTTCGCGCTTCCCGTCCAAATCCGTTCGGAAGACAAACCGGCCACTTCCTGCCAGAAGGCGGTCGAACTGGCCGGGCCGCCGGCGCAGGTCGCGCTGTCGCTGCTTTCCTACGTCGCTTTGGGGATCAAGGAGTTCATGATCGTCGGCGTCGACAGGCCACGCGAGATTGCGACGGCCGGCCGCGAGGCGATCGCACTGCTGCGCAATTCGCTGGCACGGCGCGAGGCCGATATCCCTCAGCCGGGGGCGTTTGCGTCACGCGCGACACAGGGCGCGAGAGCCGGCTGCTGAAGAGCCGCCGTCGTCACGCACCTCGCTGACGGCGCTACTGCCATTCCGGGAAAGTCGCGTGAGCGGCCTTGGCCAAGGTCGGGATTTCCTCATCGGGAACGGAGCTGTAGGGCCAGAGCAATCGCGGCCCGAGCGGCGCCCAGCCGCCGGCCGCCGCCATCGCCTTGTCGAGTGCTGCATCGCCGACATCGTAACGGGTGCGAAACGGTAGAACATGTGCGGCGAGGAAGGCCCGTATGCGGGCCTCAACCTCGGCAGCTGCGACCCTGTCGGTGCGGATCATGTGCCACCACTGCACCGCGCCCTTCGGGTTGAGGCAGGCAATGTTGGAATAGCTGCCGTGAGCCCCTCCGGCATACCCTGTCGCCAGCGTGTGGCCGGGAACGAAGACCGAGAATCCGTCAAGTTTGTGGCGCATATCGGCATACCAGCCGGCGTCGCCGCCCGGCAGCTTGGCGCCGACCAGCGATGGCACGGCCGCACGCAGCCTGGCGATGCCGTCGAGCGTCAGGCGGCGCTTAGCGTGCGGCGGGTTGTAGAGCACCAGCGGCGTTTCGGGCGCGGCCTCGCAGAGGCCGCCGACAAAACGCATGATCTCGTCGTCACTGGGCGGCCACCAGTCGGGCAAGGTGAATTGAGCCGCCGTCGGGCGAAGTGCGGCGACCCGCGTCAGCCGCTCCAGCGCGACGCGCGGATTGGACTGGCTGATACCGATCTGGAAAGGAAGGCGCGCGCGGCCGGCTGTTTCGGCAACCAGCTCACAAAGCCGGTCGAATTCGGGCTCGGTCTGGCAATGGAATTCGCAGGCTGTGCCATTGGAATAGACGCCGTCGACACCCGATGCGCAGAGCCGGGCGATCGTCTCTTTCGTCGCCTGCCAGTCGATCGCTCCGCGATCATCAATGGCCAGCATCACGGCGCCCCAGACGCCGCGCGGCGCGTGTGCGGGCAAGCGGGCCAGGTGGTCGTTAAGATCAGCGTCCACCGGCGATCTCGTGTTCGCGGAGGGTTTCGTTCGAGGCAAAGGCGGCCTCGATGATGGCGATCATCTTGCGCCCATAGGCGCCGTCGACCGGCACCGGCGTGTCGTCGGCAATGGCATCGCGCATCGCGCGCCATTCGCGCACCAGCGCGTTATGCATCCAGTTCGGCTCAAAGGAACCGGGCAGCTCGGTCGAGACCGTATCGCGGCCAAGCATCGTGCCGCGGTCCATGTCGATGCGCAGCGTTCCCTGCTCGCAGATAAGGTCCATGGCGTAGGTCGTAGCGCCGGTGCGGTACCCGACGCTCTGCACCTGGCCGATGCCGCCGCCGGCGAAGCGCAGTCCGAGCAAGGCGGTGTCGTCTGCTTCCTGGTCATGGAACTTGGCGCCGAGCATGCCGCTTACCGACACGACATCGTCATCCATCAGCCAGACGAGGCGGTCGAGCGCGTGGATGCCGGCAGTCAATAGCATGCCGCCGCCGCTCGCCTTGCGCAGATGCCAGTCGCGGCGATTGTGCTCCATCCAGAGCTTGATGATCCAGCTCGATCCGATGAGCGGCCGGCCGAGCACTCCTTCCTCCAGCACCTGCTTGGCCGCCATGCAGGGCAGGGCGAAATGCATGAGGTGGGCGACCATCAGCTTGACGCCGCTCTCGGCCACGGCGGCATTGATCGCATCGCAGGCGGCCGCCGTCGGCGCCATCGGCTTTTCGAGCAGGATGTGCTTGCCGGCCTCTGCCGCGCCGATGGCCATTTCGGCGTGGAGGTGATGCGGGCTGGCAATGAGGACCGCGTCGACCTCCTTGTCGTCCAGCAGCCGACGCCAGTCGGTGTAGCCGCTGCCGCCATATTCGGCGGTGAATTGCTGCAGTGCATCGGCGTTTCCACGAGAGGCGGCGGCGAGGCGAATGCCTCCAACCTCGCGGATTGCCCGCGCATGGGCTGCGCCGAAATCGCCGGCGCCGATAATTCCTATTCCAATCATGGTCCTGCCTTTTCATAAGCGGCGTCGATCAGCGACATCGCCGCAACATAATCCTCGATGGACACCGACGAGGCGCCTTTCTGGCCAGCCGGTCAAGCGTGTCGCGCATGCACAGACGGTAGCGGGTTGCCGGCAATTCGACCGGCAGATCGACGATTGCCGCATCGTCGAGCGTGGCGCAGTTGGCACGATCACCGTGGTCGACCAGGGTCGCATTGGCAGCGACGATGCGCCATTCGAAGTCGCCACCGGGGCGCATCGAGGCAAAGGTGTAGCCAGCCTCGACGATGAACAGCGCGCCGGCCTCGTCTTCCAGCACCAGCAGCGCATGATCCTCGACCGGGCCCGGATGGATGCGGTTCGCGATCGAAACGGTCTTCAGGCCAAGCCTGCCGGTTGCGAGGCTGAGTGCAGCATCCACGCCGTGTATGCCGAGATTCCGCAACGCACCTCCACCACCAACCGCCGGGTCGACGACCCAGGCGACACCGTCGGCGATGTAGCGCCCAGGCGGGCCATTGACCAGCCGGAACTGGCAATGCGCCACCACACCGGCACGGCCCTGCCGGTGCAGCCGCTCAAAGGCGGCAACGGCCGGCCCGAAACGATTGGGCAGGGGCACAGCGACAAAGGCCTGGTGCTGTCGGGCGAGGTCGCGCAGCGCCATCAGTTCCCTCGTATGGCTGGCCGCCGGCTTCTCCAGGATCAGCGGTATCCCTGCCCCGATGATCGCACGTACCCGCGCCGGCACCGTCGAAGGGTGCCCCATCAACAGGATCACGTCCGGCGGGCTGGAGAGTATCTCCGTGAAATCTTCAATAAACGGCAGGTCGTGGTGCGCGGCGAACGCATGCGCTTGGCCAGGATTCTCATCCCAGATACCGGCGATCTCCGCACCGTAAAAGCGTGCGGCGTCGAGGTGCATTTCGGCGTGCCAGTGGCTCGAGCCGGCGAGGATTATCTTCATTCGGGAGCAACATGTTTGCTATGGGCTTGCAGGATATCCTACAAGTAGCTATACGACAAGCAGCGGGCAGGGTAGTCCAGCGGATGATGAAAGCAGTGGGATGGCGGAACTGAAGTCGATCGAACCGTTGAGCAGGCCGCCGCTCCTTCACGTCACCGTGCAGGAAAGCCTCAGGGCCTATATCGAAAGCAACCAGCTCAAGGCCGGCGATCCCTTGCCGCCGGAGACGTTCCTGGCGCAGCGGCTCGGCGTCGGCCGCAACTCCGTGCGGGAGGCCATCAAGGCGCTGGAATCGATCGGCATCCTGGAGACGCGACGCGGCATCGGCGTGTTCGTCAAGGAGTTCTCGTTCAAGCCGCTGCTGGACAACCTGGCCTACGGTTTGCAGGATTCGCTCCGCGACGTCGAAGAGCTGCGCGAAATCCGTCGCGTGCTGGAAACCGGCCTCATCGCCAAGACAATCGAGATGATCAGCGCCGACGACATCGAGGCGCTGCGCCAGTTGACCGAGCGCATGCGGCAACGTGCCCAGCGCCATGAGAGCTTCGCCGAAGAGGACCAGCAATTCCATCAGCTGCTGTTCCGCTGCCAGAACAATCGCATGCTGAGCGCGCTGATCGACATCTTCTGGATGGCGTTCAACAAGGCCTCGAATTTCGCCAATCTCGATAATCCGACGCCGCTGGCGACATGGCGCGACCATCACGAGATCGTCGAGGCCGTCGCCGCCAAGGATGTCGACCAGGCGCGTCGGCGGCTCGACGACCATTACCGGGGAATCCAGCAGGTTATCGCCAAAAACCGAACACCCTGAACATGCCAAGGGAGGAAACCATGCGCATCAGGACCACCGCATTCTCGATCGCAGGGCTGCTGCTCGCCAGCATTGCCCCAGTGACCAGCGTCCAGGCACAAAACGCCAAAACCATCGCCGGCGGCTTCGACGTCGGTCCCGGCGGCTTTCCCAAGAACTTCAACCCGCTGGTCGCGACCGGCGGCTACACCTGGCTCAGCACCTATTTTGAACCGCTGGTCATCTACAATGCCGGGCTGACCGAGATCGAAGGCGACCTCGCCAAGGACTACAAGATCAGCGACGACCAGCTGAGCTATACGTTCAACCTGGTCAACGAGACTTGGCACGACGGCAAGCCGTTCACCTCGAAGGACGTCAAGTTCACGCTCGAGCTTGCCAAGAACAAGGCCTCCGGCAGCCTGTTTGCCGCCCGCCTCGCCGACATCGCCTCGGTCGATGCCCCGGATGACCACACCGCAGTGGTGAAGCTATCGAAACCGAACGGATCGTTTCTATCGATCCTCTCGCAGCTGATGATCCTGCCGGAGCATGCCCTGGCCACCCTGTCGCCGGAAGCGCTGGCTACCAGCACCTGGTGGTCGACCTCTCCGGTCGGCACCGGCCCGTTCAAGTTCAAACGCTACGTGAGCGACCAATATGTCGAGCTGGCAGCCGACGACGACTATCGCAGCGGCAAGCCGAAGGTAGACGTGCTCATCAACCGCTATTTCGAGTCACCGGCGGCGGCCGTCGCCGCGCTCCGTGCCGGCGAAATCCAGTTCACCTATGTCGAGCCCGACGATGCGGCCTCCTTCAAAAGCGACAGCAATTTCAAGGTGATCGAAGGTGCCTCCTACGTGGTCAACTATATCGGCCTGAATCAGAAGGTCGACCTGTTCAGGGATATCCGTGTCCGCCAGGCGATCATGTACGCGATCGACCGTAACGCCATCATAGACAGCCTCTATGGCGGTGCCGCCAAGCCGGCCAATTGCGGCTATGTCGCGCCGCATCTCGTTCCCCAGGGTCTCGAACCATATGCCTACGATCCGGCCAAGGCCAAGGCGCTGCTGACCGAGGCGGGCTGGGACAAGATCAACGGCGACAAACCGATCACCCTGCTGACCTATTACGGCTCGCCGCAGGCGGCCAACGTGATGGCCGCCATCCAGTCGATGCTGGCCGAAGTCGGCATTAACGTGGTGCCGCGCGTCGTCGATACGCCGACCTATAACGGCATCGTCTACAAACAAGGCACGCCGGACTGGAATGCCTTTCCGATGGTCTATGCCGGCCTGCAGAACGGCCCCAATCCGGCCAGCCTCAACCCCGGCCTTAACAAGTCGCAGATCCCGCCGGCAGGCTTCAACACCATGCGCATCGAATTCGACGATCTGAGCGCTGCATTGGACGCCGCCCTCGGCCAGACCGATCCGGCCAAGATCGACCAATCCTGGCAGGAGGTCTGCAAGGTGATGAACAAGGACCTGCCCTGGGCAACGCTGTGGGTGGCCAACCGCTATGGCGTGGCCTCCAACAAGCTGCGTGACTTCGTCTGGACGCCGGCGCCGGGCGGCGGCCCCTACGCAGCTCACCCGGAGCGCTGGGATATCCAGTAAGAACCCCGCAACGAAGCGAGCAGGCGGACCACTTTGGCGCCGCCTGCCACCGCCACGGATAGCCCATGTTGAGCTTCATTGCTCGCCGCAGCGCTACAGGATTGCTGATGCTGGTCGCGCTCAGCGTCCTCATCTTCATCCTGTTGCGGCTGGCGCCGGGCGATCCGATCGACGCCTATATCAACCCGTCGGTGCCGATGTCCGCCTCCGATCTCGAGGGGCTGCGCGAACGGCTTGGGCTCGACCGGCCGCTTCCCGTGCAATATCTGGCCTGGCTGCGCGCGGCGCTGGGCGGCGACTTCGGCTTTTCGATCCAGCGCAGCGGCGTCGCCGTGCTGCCGCTGGTCATGGAACGCATCGGCCCGACCGCGCTGCTGATGGGCACGGGCCTGGCGATCGCCATCGTGCTCGGCATTTCCGCAGGCATTTTCAGCGCGGTGCGCCGTAACGAACCGTCCGACATCGCGCTGTCGGTGCTGTCGTTTATCGGTATCTCCAGCCCGGCTTTTCTGACGGCGCTGCTTGGCCTCTATTTTTTCTCGGTGCTGCTGCGCTGGGCGCCGTCCGGCGGCATGCAGACCGCGGGTGCGTCGTTCTCGATGACCGACGTGCTTGCGCACCTCATCCTGCCCGCTTGCCTGCTGTCCATCGGCCATGCCGCGCTGATCATGCGCTACATGCGCGCTTCGCTGCTGGAAGTGCTCAACCAGGATTACGTGCGGACGGCGCGTGCCAAGGGCGTGCGCGAGTTCTGGATTATCATCAAGCACGCGACCCGCAACGCGCTCTTGCCGGTCATCACGCTGATCGGCTCGACGGTCGGCATCGCCATCGGCGGCGCCATCTTCCTGGAAAGCGTGTTCAATTGGCCGGGCATGGGACTGCTTCTGGTCAATGCCGTTGGCACCCGCGATTACCCGGTGATCATGGGCGCCACGCTGGTGATCGGCGTTTGCGTCATCCTGGTCAACCTGTTGACCGACGTCGTCTATGCCGTCGTCGACCCGCGCATTCAGGTGGCGTGATGGCAATCACTGCGCCGGACCCAACGGTCGACCCGACAGCCTTACCGCACACCAAGGGGCCGCTCCGCCGCGCGTTCGACCGCTTTTTCGAAAACCGCGCGGCGCGTGCCGGGCTTTTGATCGTCATCCCGATCCTGCTGGCGGTTTCGACCTATTCTTTGTGGTGGCCGTTCGGCCCGAACGCCATCGACCTCAGGGCGATGAACAAGGCGCCGTCGGCCATTCATTGGCTGGGTAGCGACGGCGTCGGGCGCGACGTCATGGCCCGGTTGCTGCAAGGTGGGCGGATCTCATTGCTGGTCGCCGTCTGCTCGGTCGCCATATCGACCGTCATCGGCTTCCTGGTCGGCGCCGTCGCCAGCTTTGGCGGGCGCCTCGTCGACGGCACGGTGATGCGCTTGGTCGATCTGGCGATGACGCTGCCGCCGGTGATCTTCCTGCTGGTGCTGGCTTCGATAGCCGGCACCGGCATCGCGCCCACCATACTGGTGATCTCGCTGCTCTCCTGGCCGGTGCTGTCGCGCATGGTGCGCGCCCGGCTGCTCGAACTGCGCGAGCGCGATTTCGTCGTTGCCGCCCGCGGCATGGGCGCGGGGCTGCCGCATCTGCTGTTCCGGCACGGCCTGCCCAATTGCATCGATATCCTGGTCGTCTATGCCACCTTGCAGATCGCCAACGCCATCCTGCTCGAGGCTGGCCTGTCCTTCCTCGGCCTCGGCATCGCGCCGCCCGAAGCCAGCTGGGGCAACATGCTCAATCTCGCCCGCTCCACCGTCGTGCTTGAAAATTATCCGTGGCAATGGATGTTCCCAGGCGCCGCGCTGGTGCTCACGGTGCTCGCCATCAACTTCATCGGCGACGGCCTGCGCGATGCATTCGATCCCCGCTCCGATCTCAACTGACCTCGAAGGTTCATCAAAATGCCCCTGTTTACCGGCGTCGTCCCACCTGTCGTCACCCCGCTCAATGCCGATTTCAGCGTCGATTTCCCGTCGTTCACGCGCACCATCGAGAATCTGCTCGACGGCGGCGTCCACGGGTTGTTCGTGCTGGGCTCGACCAGCGAGGTGGTCTTCCACGACGAGGCAGGCCGCAGGGCCATCCTCGAGCACGCGGTCAAGGTCAATAACGGCCGGGTTCCGATCTTCGCCGGTGTTATCGACCCGACGACCGACCGCGTCATCAACCACGCCCGCATCGCCAGATCGGCCGGTGCCGACGCCATCGTCGTTACCGCGCCGTTTTATACCCGCACCAGCCAGCCCGAGATCGGCGATCACTTCCGCTACATCAAAGATGCGCTCGACATTCCGGTCATCGCCTACGACATCCCGGTCTGCGTGCACGTCAAGCTGGAGCGCAAGACCACGGTCGGTCTCGCCAGGGAAGGAGCCATTGCGGGTATCAAGGATTCCAGCGGCGATGACGGCAATCTGCGTTACGTGCTCAAGGACATGGCCGACGATCCCAGTTTTTTCGGCATGACCGGTTCCGAGATCCTGGTCGACAGCGTGCTGGCGATGGGCGCGCATGGCGTCGTGCCGGGCCTCGCCAATGTCGACCCGCATGGTTATGTCAGGCTATGGAAGCTGACGCAGGCGGGCCAGCTTGCCGAAGCCCGCCTCGAGCAGGAGCGGTTGTTGAAACTGTTCGAGATCGTCTGGATCTCGCTCGGCAGGACCAGCGCCGGCTCGGCCGGCGTCGGCGCCTTCAAGGCGGCGATGAAGAGCCTCGGCATCATCGCCTCGAACACCATGGCGCGGCCGCAGCGCAGCCTGAACGAGCTGGAAACCGCAAAGATCGACATGATCCTTCGCGATGTGGGGCTGCTCCGCTGAGCGCCACGCCGATCCTCTCGATTTCCGGCCTGCGCGCGGTGTTCCGCATTGCGGGGCGCGACATCGCGGCGGTAAGGGATGTCGACCTGACGATCGGCTCCGGCGAGACCGTGGCGCTCGTTGGCGAATCCGGATCGGGCAAGTCCGTCACCAGCCTGTCGATCATCGGATTGCTGCCGAAAAGGGTCGGACATATCGCCGAGGGGTCGATCGCGCTGCGGCGCAAGAACGGCACGCTCACCGAACTGACCAACCTCGATGCCGAGTCGCTGCGCAAGATACGCGGCAACGAGATCGGCATGGTGTTCCAGGAGCCGATGACCAGCCTCAACCCGGTCTACACGATCGGCGAGCAGATCGCCGAACCGATCCGCATCCATCTCGGCAAATCGCACCGCGAGGCAGAAGCAGACGCGGTGCGGCTGCTGGAACAGGTCGGCATTCCCGATCCGAAGCGGCGGGCGCGGCAGTATCCGCACGAACTGTCGGGCGGGATGCGCCAGCGCGCCACCATCGCCATGGCCCTGTCCTGCGATCCGGGCTTGCTGATCGCCGACGAGCCGACGACCGCGCTGGACGTCACTATCCAGGCCCAGATTCTCGATCTTTTGGCCGAGCTGCAGGCGCAGCGCGGCATGGGCATCCTGTTCGTCACCCACAATCTCGGCGTCGTCGCCGAAATCGCCGATCGGGTAGCGGTGATGTATGCCGGGCGTATCGTCGAAACAGGTCCGGTGAGCGAAGTGTTCACCCGTCCGCGTCATCCCTATACCGCCGGGTTGATGCGTTCGGTGCCGCGGCTCGGCCAGGCCACGGCACTGAAGCTGGCGGGCACGCCGCTGCCGACCATTGCCGGGAATGTTCCGTCGCTCACGTTGCTGCCCAAAGGCTGTTCCTTCGCGCCGCGCTGCCCGATGGCTATCGCTGCCTGCCGTGCCGCGGTCCCGCCCTTGTTTGCGGCGACGCCGACCCGGCAAAGCCGCTGCCTGCGTTGGGAGGAGCTCTGATGGCCGACGTTCCCTTCCTTTCGGTCAAAAACCTGACCAAGCATTTTGCGCCGACAGCGTTCTCGCGTGGCCCGCTGGTCAGGGCGCTGGAGGACATTTCCTTCGATGTCAGGCGTGGCGAGGTGGTTGGCCTGGTCGGCGAGTCCGGCTCCGGCAAGACCACGATCGGCCGCTCGGTGCTGCGTCTGATCGAGCCGACATCCGGCCAAATCACCTATGACGGCACCGATATCACCAGGCTGGGTGCCGCCCAGCTGCGCCGCCAGCGTCGCAAGATGCAGTATATTTTCCAGGATCCCTTCGCCAGCCTGTCGCCGCGCATGACGATAGGGCAGATCCTCACCGAAGGCCTTGACATTCAAGCCATTGGCAAGAGGTCCGAGCGGCGGGCGAAGGCCGCGAAGGCACTTGCCGCGGTTGAGTTGCCGTTCGACGCCTATGACCGCTACGCCCATGAATTCTCGGGCGGCCAGCGCCAGCGCATCGGCATCGCCCGGGCGCTGACGCTCGAGCCGGAATTCATCGTCGCCGACGAGCCGGTCTCGGCACTCGACGTCTCGATCCAGGCGCAAATCATCAATTTGTTGCGCGACCTGCAGCTCCGGCTCGGCCTGACCATGCTGTTCATTTCGCACGATCTGGCCGTCGTCGAGTACATCTGCGACACGGTCATCGTGCTCTATCTCGGGCGCATCATGGAGGTTGCGCCGGCGGCCGAGCTTTATGCCCGACCGCAGCATCCCTACACGCGTGCGCTGCTGTCAGCCATTCCATCGCTCGATCCGCTGGCGAGGCAAGGCCGGCAGGTGCTCAAAGGCGATATTCCCAGTCCGGCGAACCCGCCGTCGGGCTGTGTTTTCCGAACCCGTTGCCCGTTCGCGTTGGAGGCTTGCGCCGCGGCCGTGCCGCCACTGAGGGCGACAGCCGACGGCCATCTGAAGGCCTGCATTCGCGACGACATCGCTTAGGAATAATTGCCCAGACAACGGTCAAACAGGTCCCCAATCCCAGGCGTTCATCGACATCCACCGCCCGGTTTCACGAAGCTGCTATTGTCGTTCCCGTCATTGAAACGTCAGCGATGCCGACCCATATGCACGCTGCGCCGGATGTTTCCTCCCATTCGTCCGGCGCGTTCCCCTCTGAAGGTTTTCGACCTTCACATCTGGCCGGGCTTTGCAGCCCGGCCTTTTTTCTACGGGGTTGGTGAGCGAGCCGAGATCATGGCGCAGGCGTGCCCAGCGTATCGATGCGTTTCGCCAGCGCCGCGGGATCGCCAAGCACACGGACCGTCTTCAGCCGAGCGGTGCCGCCGGCGACGATCGAGACGGCCGAAGCGGCCACGCCAAGCGCCTTGGCGACCAGCCTTTCCAGCGCTCGATTGGCGGCCCCGTTTTCCGGCACGGCGCGAACGCGAGCCTTCAGATGGCTTCGCCCATCCGCGGTCGTTTCGGCCCCCTCGAGCCTGTCCATCGCTGATTTCGGCGTCAGCCGGACGAACAGGTCGATACCGTCGGCGCGCGTCCGGAACGGCGCGCGCATGGGACGCCTGCACTCAGACGACCAGCGAAAGCACGGTGGTGAGCAGGAACTGCCGGATGAAGAACAGGATCAGCAGCAGGATGATCGGCGAGATGTCGATGCCGCCGAGATCGGGCATGAAGCGGCGGATCGGCCGCAGCGCCGGTTCGGTCAGCCGATAGAGCATGTTGCTGATGGTATCGACGAACTGGTTGCGGGAGTTGACGACGTTGAAGGCGTAGAGCCAGGAAAATATCGCCGAGGCGATGATGATCCACCAGTAAAGGTCAAGCGCCATGACAATGGTCTGAATGAGGGCGATCATGCCGGTCTCCGATTGTTGCCGACATGTAGCCACTGTAGCTGAAAGCGGCAAGAGCCGCGTTCCGACGCGTGGGCGAGGCGCACGAACGGCCGAACGGCATTTCGGCAGCAAGGGCAGCCTTGACAGGAAACCGCAGCGGCCGATAAAAGCCCAATCCGCTGGACGGGGCTGTAGCTCAGCTGGGAGAGCGCGTCGTTCGCAATGACGAGGTCAGGAGTTCGATCCTCCTCAGCTCCACCAGCGGATTTTTCGAACCCCCCGTGAATGCTGAGGAAACCTTTCTCGGATTCCATGGGTTTTCAGATCAAGCAACCGAATGCATCGCGGGCCTCTGCCGGCTTGGCACTGTCGTCGCCGGGTGGATTCACATCGGCGACGTAAAGGCCCTCTACACCAATAGCGTATGCGGCCTATTGCCACTGCGCCTCCTCCTTGCCAGACTTGGCCCGTCTTCAAAACCGAGGGGAAATTCACCATGACCGGCACGACAAGACGTGATTTTGTAGGTCTTACAGGAGTGGCAGCGACTGCCCTGGCCGGTGCTGTTGCAACACGAGCTACCGCTGCCGAAAGTGACGTATCGCCATCGTTCGATGAGGTTCTTCAAGAGTACAATCTAAACAACACAGAAAGGACTAGATCAAAGCTGGCGATCTATGTCGTCCTTTCTCATCTGCACGCCAGCCTCGAGAAGGAATTTAGTGACCTTGGGCTAGAGCTGCCTCTAGGAAAAAAGGCGGTGCCATCGAATCTGCCGGCCAATTTCGAAGACGCGCAGGTTGCAGCCCTTCCGTGGCTCTTCAAGCCCTCGGAAGTTACCGACCACGAACGAAACGGCTATGCGACGATTGCAATGCGAATGAACGCAGTGATGGCAAGACACACCGCTGACGTGAGTGTCGGGGTTTCGCATATCATGTCGCACAAGGGATAACCGCGACCTTGCCGGCGAGCACGGCACGTCAGGCGAGCACAACGCCGGCCGGCGATTTGTTGTTGCGGGCGAACCGATTACCTGTTTTCGCGAGGCGACTGCGCTGCGAGAGTCCTCACAATGGATAAATCCTTCCGGGACGCGCCGCGCGAGATAGCAAAGCTCTCGGCACCCCGGCCAGTGGGAATTGTCAGCCGTCCGCGCGTAGTGGCGCTGCTTTCGCAGGCCCTCGACAGCGGTGCATGCTGGCTGGCTGCGCCTGGTGGATACGGCAAGACCACCGCGGTGATCGACTTTCTGGAACACGGCGGGCTGGAACAAGGCGGGCCGGAGCAAAGCGAATCGGCATACAACTGGTATCGGGTCGACACCGAGGACCAGGACGTTGCGCGGCTTTTCCATTATCTGACGCTGTCGCTCGACGGCAGGCATGCCGGCATGCCGGTCTTTGGTCCGGAATATGCCGACAATTCCGACGATTTCGCGCGGCTGTTCTTCCGCACCTATTTCTCGCGGCTTGATCCGGGCACGATCCTAGTCCTCGACGATCTGCATCGTGCCGATGCACCAGGCTTTCGCCGGACGCTGGCGATCCTGTTGCGCGAACGCCCCAATACCGTCCGCTGCATCTGCACATCGCGGATGCTGCCCGAGGGCGATGTCGCCGACCTCGTGCTGTCGGGACAGTTGCCGGTCCTCAACCAAACGCTGCTGGAGTTTTCGCCTGCGGAGGCTCGCAACCTCGTCACCGCCCGCTCGCAATCGCCGTCCGAGGTCGGCGACATTTCGGAGGCGCGCGGCTGGGCGGTGGGCCTTCTCCTGCTGGCCAATGCTGGAATGTACTACCCGCTTTCGCAGACCGGCCTTGCCGGAGGCGCCGGCCTTCGGGAGATTGTCGGACGTTATTTCCTGCGCGACATCGCGCCGGAGGACCAGGATCTGCTGATCAGGCTCAACCTTCTGCCGGAGATCAGCACGGACCTTGCCGATGCGTTCCTGGGTTCGCCGCAGGCTGCCCGCCTGCTGGTGCGGCTGCAGCATCGCCAGCTGCTGATCACGCGCGACGGTCCGGGCGGCGCCGCCTTCCAGCTGCATGACTTGTTGCGCGAATACCTTGCCGGCCTACTGGACCGGCGCGTGACGGAAGCGGACCGTTCCAGGCTGCGCGAGCAGGCAGCAAAGGTCCTGCACGAGGCCGGCAAAACCGACGCGGCAATCGTGCTGGCGTTGCAGGCGGGCGCCTGGCCGCTGGCACGCCAGCTCATTCTGGAGTGCGCTAACGGCGTTCTCTCGCAAGGGCGCAGGGCCAGCTTCGTCGAATGGTGCAACAGGCTGCCCCCCGACGAGATGGACGGGTGGGTCCATTATTGGCTGGGCGTCGCCTTCGCGTCGGACGATGCGAAGGCCGAGCCGCACTTCTCCAAGGCATGGCAAGCATTCGAGAACACCGACATGCGCGGCCAATGCCTGACGGTCGCGCGGGCGGTCGTAGTCAAGACCGCCAGCTGGCGTACGCATGAGGGGCTGGCGGATTGGACGCGCCGAGCCTCACAGGTTCTTGCCAAGGGGTTGCCGGAATTGGATCCGGAGGAACTCATGATGGTCAGGCTCGGCATCCTGCGGGCCGTCGATTTCGCCGAACCTGGCGAATTCGACGCCCATGACGCGAAGCGCCTCGTGAATGATATCCAGCAGCGCCTGACACATCTGCCGATCGAGGATTCGGTCGAGTTGCGCCTGCTGGCAAGCGAAGCGCTCATCGACTACGCGACCTCGTCGGGGCAGCGCGACATTTTTGCCAATGCCGTGGACAGCGTTGCCGCCGATCTCGAACATCCGGATATCCCACCGCTGGTGCTCGGCATGTGGCTGGTGTCCTTTGGCTCGGCCAGCGGCCGTTACTTCCCCTATTCGCGGCGCGGTTTTGTCTATGCCTCGGCCGAGGATGCGTTGCGACGCGCAACGGCGATAGGCGAGCAGCACGCCTTACGGGGCGTCGAGTTCAGCGCCCTCTACCAGCTCCAATTGCTGATGAAGCTTCACAACAGGTTCTCGGAGTTCAATGCGCTGGTCTCCCGACTGGGCGAGATCGCGGACAGCAGGTTCACCACCCAGGTCGCGGTCGTCGCCGACTGCCATGCGGCGATGCACACGCGCAACGGCGACTTCGCCAAGGCCTATCTCGACTGCGATGTCTTCATGGATGCGATCGAGCGGGCGAACGAGCCGATGATCGAGCGCTGGCCGCATTACGTCACCAAATACCAGGTCCTGCTGGCCGACCGGCGTCCGGCGGAGGCGATTGCGCTACTTCAGGGGATCGCCGAAAGGCTGAGCGGCGGCCCTCGCCAGCGTGTCGAACTCAGCATTCTAGCCGCACGGGCCCTGGAGCAGAAGTGGAACGGCGGCGCGTCCTATGGCACTCGTCTGGCTGAATTCATGGCGGCATTGCGCGAGGTCAATCCCTCGGCGATCTTGCTCAACCTGCCGGACTTGCTAGCCGAGCTGATCGCCGATGCGCTGGAGCGAAAGATCGATGTCGATCTCTGCCGCCGCGTCGTTCGGGCGCGATATCTGGTCCCGCCCGCTGGTCGCCCCGCCCAGTGGCCTTGGCCGCTCAGGATACACTTGATGGGAGGCTTCCGCCTCGAGATCGATGGCGCCGAGGTCGCGCCCGGTGCCAAACCTACCCGCGCTCTCGACATATTGCGCATTATCTGCCTGTCGAGGGATCAGGTCTGTTCGGTGGAAACCCTGCAGGATTGGCTCTGGCCCGACCTCGACGGCGACCAGGCCAAAGCGGCCTTGGAGCAGGCGCTGCATCGTCTGCGCAAATTGCTCGGGCAAGGCGAACTCGTAACGCTGAGAGAAGGCCGTTTGCGGCTCGCTGCCGACAAGGTCTGGATCGATCTGCAGGATTGGGAAGACCGGCTGAAACCCGTTCTGTCGGGCCAAAGAGACAGCGCAATCGAGGAGCAGGAGATGCTGCTGGAAGGCTTTGTCGGCCCGCTTTTCTCGAATGGCCCGACGCCCGCCTGGTCGAACGCCGCGGCCGACCGGGTGCGGGACGGGTTGGTGGAGCTTGCCGTGCGGATCGCCAAACACTGGCAGAGCCGAGGCAACGCAGATCGGGCACGCCAAGCGTGCCGGCGTGCGCTCGATTTCTACCCGGAATCGGCCAAACTCCATGGCACGCTCATCCAGGAGAGCCTCTCCAGAAACGACCACGCCGGCGCCATCGAGGATTACCGGCGCTATGAACGCGCGCTCGCTTCGACCGGCGATGACGAGCCCTCGCCTTTGCTGCGTTCGCTCGTGCGCCCGTTTCTCTAGACCGGTTCATCGTTTCACGGAAACGCCGAACCGCTCTATCTCTTTATTTTTTCGCAGTTCCGGACGGAAAACCGTTCCACACTTTTCCTGGAATTGCTCTGGCGCAGCTCAGAACTCTGTAAGCCGTCCGTAAGTCGCGGTCTGGGAACCTCGGCCCGTCGATCAAAACCGATCGCCGGAGGCCTGAAGCCCCCGATACCAACACTCACAGGAAGGAAAAGGTCATGCCGTATACTGCCAGAGCAACTTCGAGAGTGCGTGCCGGCACCATCCGCGCTGGAGCCACAAGACTTTCCGACCAGCTCAGGATCGGGCCTTGGTCGCTCCTCTCGCCCGAAGCTGTCATACAGCAAAAGTACAACTCCCTTGGAGGCGCCGGCTTCGCCGAGATCGAGAGGAAGGAGACTGGAAAAGCCTGGTATCTCAAGAACGGCTCATGCATTTGTTACAACGATGCCATGCACGACGCCTTTGAGATCCACGGCGACATCTACAGGAAATGGATTGCGCTTGGCGGTCTCGCGTGGGGCATTCCCTGCACCGACGAAACCGGAACTCCCGACGGCGTCGGGCGATACAATCACTTCAACAACAATACCGCTTCGATCTACTGGACACCGAATACCGGTGCTCAAGCGATTTGGGGGGCAATTCGCAGCAAATGGGCAGCAATGGGCTGGGAGCGCTCGGTTCTCGGCTATCCGGTCACCGACGAAACCGGAACTCCCGACGGCGTCGGGCGCTACAACCATTTTGCCAATGCCGGCTCGATCTACTGGACACCGAACACCGGAGCCAACGTGGTGTACGGTGACATCCGCAAGAAGTGGGAAAGCCTGGGCTGGGAACAGTCATATCTGGGGTACCCAACCACCGACGAGACCGAATTTGCCGACGGTGGCCGTGCCAATCTGTTTGAAAACGGCGGCATATACTGGTGGCCCGACACCGGCGCGATCGACCTTCGAGATGTCGTCGTCCACTATACCGGCCTCCATTGCTTCGGCGAGACCGACTGGGATCAGGGGTCGAGTGCGGACGAGCCCTATGTCATCGTCAGCGTGACAACGCCGCAGATGGCCGACACCAAGCGCAGCCAGGTCTATGGCGACGTCGATGCGGGAGATACGAGACCCGACCTGATGGAGGTCTATCGAGGCAAGCCCTACGGCATCAATATCGGTACGGTGCTGATGGAAAACGATTTCGGCGATCCAAACAAGTACAAGGACGAAGTGCAGAAGGTCGTGATGGGCGTCCATACGGCGGGTACGCTGGCTTTGGGCCTCATTCTGGTGGCAGGACCTATCATTGCCGCAATAGCCGGCCCGGCCCTGGGATCCTTGATGCCATCGATCGGCGGCGCCATCAGCGATCTCTTCGATTGGGGCGATGACAGGATCGGGAGCGCGACAGTGACCATCTCCGCAAAGCAGATGGTGTTGCTCGCGGCACGTACGAACAATACCACCTTCAGCGGGATTGGGTTCAAAGTGGAAACGCCCCTGATTTCCGGCGAAGGGGCGTCCTACAAAGCCTATTTTGGCTTTGTGCCTGCCTAGTCTAGGCCAATCGCCCCGGCAAAAAAGCTTGCCGGGACAATCAACTTACCAGCCCCGCCTTCCGTTGGCGGGGCTGACGTTCGCGACTGAGAGATTTATTTCCGTAGCGGTCGTCACAAGGCGGTCCGGATGCGCCAGCGGCCGATCAGCATAGCGGGCAGTCACCTCAACGACACTGCCGCAGCCAGCGAGGCCGAGCCGGGACCGACAGAACCGGATCAGGCGGCGCGCAACCCGACGCCATGACGGCCGACATCAATCAGGATAGAAGAGAACCGTGACAAGAGCGGGCACGCATCACACCAGTCCGCGCTTGGCCATCATTGCTTCCGGTGAAGGCATCTTGCCGCGGAAGGCGGTGTAGAGTTCTTCGGGATCCTTCGAGCCGCCAGCGGCGTAGATGTTCTTGCGCAGCCGCTCGGCCAGCGCCGGATTGAACGGATCGCCCGTCTCCTCGAAGGCGGCGAAGGCGTCGGCATCGAGCACTTCCGACCACATGTAGGAATAATAGCCGGCCGAATAGCCGTCGCCGGCAAAGATGTGGCCGAAATGCGGGGTGCGGTGACGCATGGCGATGGTATCGGGCATGTTAAGCCGTTCCAGCGTTTCGGCTTCGAAACGAAGCGGCTGGTCCGGTGCATCCGGCCGGGCGTGGTAAGCCATGTCGACCAACGCCGAGGCAGTGAACTCGACCGTGGCGAAGCCCGCGCCGAAGGTGCGCGCCGCCAGCATCTTGTCGACCAGCGCCTTTGGCATCGGCTTGCCGGTCTTGACATGCAGCGCATGTTTTTCCAGCACCGCCGGTACCGTCAGCCAGTGCTCGTAAAGCTGCGAAGGCAGTTCGACGAAATCGCGGCTGACCGAGGTGCCAGCGACCGACGGCCAAGTGACGTCGGTCAGCATGCCGTGCAGAGCATGACCGAATTCGTGGAACAGCGTCTTGGCTTCATCGACCGACAGCAAGGCGGCCTCGCCGGCCGGCGGCTTGGCGAAGTTCATGATGTTGTAGATGACCGGCTTCGAGCCAGGGCCAAGCCTGTAACCGGATTTCAGCGCGCTCATCCAGGCGCCGGAGCGCTTCGAAGGCCGCGCGAAATAGTCGGCGAGGAACAGGCCGCGCTCGCTGCCGTCGGCATTCTTCACCACGAAAACACGTGCGTCCGGATGCCAGGTGGCAATGCCCTTCTTTTCTTCGAAAGAAATGCCGAACAATCGTGTTGCCACGTCGAAACAGGCGTCGATGATGCGGTCTAGCTGCAGGTACGGCTTCAGCTCGGCCTCGTCGAAGGCGAATTTCTCTGCGCGCAGCTTCTCCGAATAGAAGCGCCAGTCCCAGGCGGCGAATTTCTCGTTGCTGCCGGCCTCGGCCGCCAGCCGCTGCAATTCGGCCTGGTCGCTTGCGGCCTTCTCCACCCCCTTTTCCCAGACCGGATCGAGCAGCGCGTGCACCGCCTCCGGCGTCTTGGCCATGGTATCGTCGAGCTTCAATGCGGCGTAGGAAGCATAGCCGAGCAGCTTCGCCTTCTCGGCGCGCAGGCGCAGCATGTCGCGCACCACGTCCGTATTGTCGGTGGCGCCGCCATTCTGACCACGCATGATGAAGGCGCGGAACGCCGTCTCGCGCAGGTCGCGGCGTTCTGAGAAGGTCGAGAACGGCTCGTAGATCGACCGCGACAGAGTGACGGCGTAGCGGCCCTTCTGGCCGCGCATCTCGGCGGCTTCCGCCATCGAGCTTTTCAGGAATTCCGGCAGGCCGGCAAGATCGGCCTCGTCGAGGAACAACGCCCAGTCGCGCTCGTCGGCAAGCACGTTCTGGCCGAAATTGGTGCCGAGCGACGACAATTCCTCGTTGATCGAGGCCAGCCGCTTCTTGCCTTCGGCGTCGAGCATGGCGCCGGAGCGAACGAAGTTTTTCCAGGTCTTTTCCAAGACCCGCAGCGTTTCGGCATCGAGCTTCAAAGCATCGCGGCGCTGATAGAGGTGGTCAATGCGGGCGAATAGGCGTTCGTTCATCGAGATTGCCGAGAAGTGCCGCGACATCTTCGGCGAGATGTCGCGCTCCAGCGCCTGGATCGCCTCGTTGGTGTGGGCGCCGGCGCGGCACCAGAAGATCGACGAGACATGGTCGAGAGCCTCGCCGGCAAGCTCGAGCGCGGCAAGCGTGTGTTCGATGGTCGGCGTCCCGGTGTTGCCGGCAATCGCCTCGATCTCGGCTTCATGCGCCTTCAGGGCCGCGTCGAAGACCGGAGAAAAATCGCCATCGCCGATGCGCGTGAAATCGGGCAGGCCGAGCGGCCCTTGCCATGCGGTCAGCGGATGGGCGGCGAGGTCGACGGCGGATGGCATGGGCAAACTTTCGCTGAGTGGCGGGAGAAGATGGATCGTCACCGATGTAAGGCGCCGGCCGGTTGCGCGCAACAGCGGCCCCAGTTCATGGTTCCGTCAGTAACCGTCGCAATTTTCGGCGATCGCGGCTTGCGAACTGGCGCTGATCTGGTCGTTGGCGACCGCGAAAGTCTCCTGCATCAGCATGCTGGGAAAATCATAGCAGGCGATCACAGTGGTGACGCCGCCCTCCGTCTTCTCGATCCGGTGGCGGATTTCGGCTCCGGCGACGGCGCCCTGCCACTCGGCGATCGAGGCGATGAATTCCTGCTTGCTTTGCACGACGCCGAGGTCGTCGAGCTAGATGCGGACGTTGTCGGCGAGCAGGTCCGACAATTCGGTGCGGTCGGCGACCAGCAGTGCCGAATACCAGCGGTCTATGATCGCGCTATCGTCGGCGCCGGCAACATTTGCTGAGCACAGCAGTGCCGCCGCCGCGAACGCGAACCGAGCTCGCATCATGCCCCTCGTCTCCTACTCCGTCTCCGGCCGCTCGAAATCGCCTGTGTCCTTGTTCATCACCCAAAGCTCGCCGGTCGAAATATCGAACCAGGCACCGTGCAGCGACAGCCGCCCCTTGCCTTCGAGGATCGAAACACAAGGGAAGGTGCGCAGATTGGCTATGGAATAGCGGATCGAGATGCGCTCCAGCGCCGTCTGGCGCTCGGTCGCGGTCATGAAGGTGCTGGACGATACGGTCTCGGCCGCAGGCGCGATCAGGCTCATCCACTTGCCAATGAAATCGCCCGGCGACAAGGGTGCGGCCGTGGTGTCGAGTGCCGCGCGGATGCCGCCGCAGCGGCCGTGGCCCATCACCACGATGTTCTTGACCTTGAGGCTCTGCACGGCAAATTCGAGCGCCGCCGATGTCGAGTGGAACTGATCGTCGGGCGCATAGGGCGGCACCAGATTGCCGACATTGCGCAGCACGAACAACTCGCCGGGCCCGGCGTCGAAGATCGCTTCGGGCGCGGCCCGCGAATCGCAGCAGGCGACGATCATCGTTTCGGGTGCCTGGCCCTCCCGCGCCAGCGAGCGATAACGGCCGCTTTCGGTGAGATAGCGGCCGCTCATGAAACTGCGGTAGCCGGTGAGAAGATGCTCGGGAAGATGGGGCATGGGCAGCGGTGGGAGCCTTTCCGGGTTGAAGGCAGCTCGGGTCAATCCCGAAAGGCTCTAGCGCATCGGCCCGAAAATCGGAACCGATTTTCGGAAAGCACCGAGACGCAGGTTCAAAGCGTGGAGCCTACTCTGCCCCAAGTGGACGCACCTCGCTCCAGCCACGTCCCGACAGTCGAAGCAATTGAATCCGGCCAGCGTATTCCTAGACTATTCCGCGATCTCCAGCAGGGTCGATATCAGCAGCCGGCGCTCGTCGGCGGAAAGAATATCCGAACCGAACAGATTCATGCTGCGAAGTCCCTCGATGGCGAGATAGCAGATCAGCAGCGCCTTGAGGTTCGGCGTCTCCTCCTTCAGCCGTTCGAACACCTGCCGCCTGAACGATTTTATCGGCGTCAGGAAGTCGGGATCCTCGGCGATAGCCGAAAATATCCAGGATGCCGATGGCTTCGACTCCTCGGCATGCTCGGCCGAAAGCCTGATATAGGCGGCGAGCGGGCTCTCGCCGCTGCCGCTGTTCTTGCGGGCGGCCTCCAGCGCCTGTTGGAATGCGCTGAGATAATCCTCCACCAGCGCCTGCATCAATTTCGCCTTGGTCGGGAAATTGTAGAGAAGACCACCCTTCGACACGCCGGCACGGCTGGCAACAGCGTCCAGCGACAGGCTGCCAGGACCCGTCTCGCGCGCCACCGCGGCGGCAGCAGCGAGAATTTTTTCGCGCGAATTTGCTCTGCGGACCTTCATCAATCGTTCCCCATTCATTAGCTTAGGCGGAATTGACAAGACCGTCCAGACGGTACAGTAAGATCGCCATCATTTGAAATTGGGACCAGTCACAGGTATGTGTTCCGGTCATCCGACCGTTATGCTGGGCCATGGCCGAGGGAACTGTTCGTGATCAAGCGCTTCATCATCGCCTTCATTCTGCTCGTGCTGGTGTGCGGCGGCATCGTCGGCTTCAACCTGTTTCGCGACAATGCGATCAAACAGTTCTTCGCCACCATGAAGCCGCCGGCCGCGACCGTGTCGACAGTCATCGTCAAACCGATGTCCTGGACGCCCGGCATCGAGGCGATCGGCACTGTCAGTGCCGTACGCGGCGTCGACCTGACGGTCGAAACTGCTGGCATCGTCAAGGACATCCTGTTCCATGCCAATCAGAAGGTCGCCGCCAACGCCGTCCTGCTGCAGCTTGACGATGCCGTCGAGCGAGCCGACCTCGTCGCGTCGAAGGCGCAAGCCACCTCCGACCAGACGACGCTGATGCGCGCTCTCGAGCTGCAGAAGCGCGGGGTCGGCACCGATGCCACGCTCGACACGGCGCAGGCAGCAGCATCGGTCTCCGCCGCGCAGGTAAACAAGCTGCAAGCGGTGCTCGACCAAAAGCAGTTGACCGCCCCCTTCAAGGGTACTGTCGGTATTCCGAAAATCGACCTTGGCCAGTATCTCACACCCGGCACCGCCGTGGTGACCTTGCAGGACATGGATACGATGCGTGTCGATTTCACCGTGCCGGAGCAGCAGCTTCCGCAACTGAAGATCGGACAGAGGGTGCGGTTGGGCGCCGGCGGCGGCGACATGCCGTTCACCGGCAGCATCCGCGGCATCGATCCGAAGATCGACCCGACCAGCCGGCTGGTGACGGTAAGGGCGGAGGTCGGCAATCCCGAAGGCAAGCTGACGCCCGGCCAGTTCGTCCAGGTGCGCGTCGAACTGCCCGAGGAGAACGACGTGCTGGCGCTGCCGCAGACGGCGCTGACCTCCAGCCTGTACGGCGACTTCGTCTTCGTGGTGCGCCCGGCCAAATCCGCCGAAGCCAACGGCGCGGCTCTCGAGGCAAAGCCGGAAGAAAAGCCGGCTGCAGATGCTGCCAAGCCGGCGGCCGAAGCACCCGTGGCAAAACCCGACGAAAAGCCGGCTGCTACCCCAGCCAAACCGGCAGCGGAAGCCAAGCCGGCAGCGGAAGAACAGAAACCGCAGCTCGTGCTCGCCCAGGTGTTCGTCAAGCCAGGCCGCCACAACGCCGGCCTGGTCGAGATCCTGGAAGGCATCCAGCCCGGCGACGAAGTCGTTACGGCCGGCCAGAACCGGCTCTCCAACGGCATGTCCGTTGCCGTCGACAACACGATCGATCCGAGCAAGCCGGCGAACCAGCAGGCAGCCCAGCAATGAGCTTTTCCGACCTCTTCATCCGCCGCCCGGTTCTCTCGACCGTGCTTGCCTGCATGATCCTGCTTCTGGGTTTTCAGGGCATCTTCAACCTTTCGATTCGGCAGTATCCAGAGGTTGAAGAAACGGCCATCACCATCACCACGGCCTATCCCGGTGCCAGCGCCGACCTGATCCAGGGGTTCATTTCCGCGCCGATCGCGCGTGCCGTCGCTTCGACCGAAAACATCGATTATGTCACGTCGTCGAGCCGGCCGTCCTCCAGCACCGTGACGGTGCAGATGAAGCTCGGCTCCGACCCCGACGTCGCGCTGAACGAAGTCTTGTCGAAGGTTCAGAGTGTTCGCGGCGATCTGCCGGACGAAACCAAAGACCCGGTGATCGTCAAGGGCACCGGCCAGCAGTTCGCGATGATGTACATATCGATGCAGAATCCGAACATGACACCGGAACAGCTCACCGAATATATCGAGCGTGTCGTGCGGCCGCGTATCTCGACGGTCGAAGGTGTCGCCGACGTGCAGATTTTCGGCGCCGCCGAATATTCGATGCGTGTCTGGATCGACCCGATCAAACTGGCGGCGCGCGGCGTGACGGCGGCGGAAGTGCTGACCGCCATCAACGAATCGAATTTCCTCTCCGCGCCCGGCGATACCGAAAACGAATATGTGGCTTCCTCGATCACGGTTCGCTCGACCCTGCAGACGCCGGAGGCTTTCGCTGCCCTTCCGCTCCGCTCGAAAGACGGCAATGTGGTGAGGCTGCGCGATGTGGCCCACGTCGAGCTCGCCGCGGCGAGCACCGACACCAGGGTCACGTTCAACGGCAAGCCCGGCATCTTTCTCGCCATCTTTCCAACGCCGGCCGCAAATCCGCTGACCACGGCGGCGGCGATCCACAAGATCGTGCCGACCATCCAGGAGACGCTGCCGCAAGGCATGACGATGGAGATCGTCTATGATTCGACCGAGCAGATCAGCGCGTCGATCGAGGAGGTGTTCAAGACCATCGGCGAGGCGGTCGCCATCGTCATCGTCGTCATCCTGCTCTTCCTCGGCTCGTTCCGCTCGGTGCTGATGCCGATCGTGACCATTCCGCTGTCGCTGATCGGCGTCTGTTTCCTGCTGTTTTCTTTGGGTTATTCGATCAATCTTTTGTCGTTGCTGGCAATGGTGCTGGCGATCGGCCTCGTCGTCGACGACGCCATCGTGGTGGTGGAAAACATCCACCGCCACATGGAGGAAGACGGTTTGTCGCCGATGCAGGCTGCCTTCAACGGCATGCGCGAGATCTCTTCCGCCGTCGTCGCCATGACGATAACGCTGGCCGCCGTGTTCGCGCCGCTGGCCTTCACCGGCGGCCTGACCGGCGCGCTGTTTCGCGAATTCGCGGTGACGCTTGCCGGCTCGGTGGTGCTTTCGGGGGTCGTTGCCCTAACCGTCACACCGATGATGTCGGCACGTATCCTGAGGTCCGGCTCGCACAGCCGCTTCCAGCGCATTGTCGACAATACGTTCGGGCGCGTCGAACACATCTACGAGCGGCTGGTCACCGGCTCGCTGAAATATCGCCCGGTGACGCTGATGATCGTCGTCGCACTGGTCGCCACGACCGGCTTCATGTTCACCAAGACCTCAAGCGAACTGGCGCCGGAAGAAGACCAGGGCTTCTTGCTGTCTATTGTGAACGCGCCGCGGTACGCGACGTCGGACTACACCGAGACCTATGTGAACCAGATTCTCGGGCTGGTGAATGATATCCCCGAAACCAGGGCGCGGTTCTCCGCCGTCGCGTTCCAAGGCCCGACGAACAGCGCTTTCGTCGGCTTTGCTTTCAAGGACTGGGCCGAGCGCGCGCGCAGCTCGAAGGAACTTCAGCAGGACATCACTGCGCGCCTTGCCAAGGTGGCGGGCGTCAAGGCTTTCGTCTTCGCGCCGCCGACGCTGCCCGGCTCCGGCGGTGGCCTGCCGATCACGATGGTCGTGCGCTCGACCGGCGAGGCCTCCGAAGTCTACGAGGCGGCGGAAAATATCAAGAACAAGGCGCAGGCCTCCGGCCGCTTCCTCGCCGTGGAGAATTCGATGTCCTACGACGCGCCGCAAGTGACGGTGACGATCGACCGCGACCGCGCCGCCGCGCTCAACCTGCCGATCGCCGACATCGGCCGGACGCTGACGCTCCTGGTCGGTGGCGCCGAGGTGGCGCAATTCGACCGCGAATCCAACAGCTACGACATCATCCCGCAGGTACCGCAGCAATTCCGCGACAATCCCGAAAAACTGGGGGAGTATTTCGTGCGCAGCGTGTCGGGCGAGATGGTGCCGCTCTCGGCGGTGGTGAAGATCTCGACCAACGCGTCGCCGGCCGCCATCGAGCAGTTCAACCAGTTGAACTCCGCCACGATTTCCGCTCTGCCATTGCCCACCGTCACCACCGGCGACGGGCTGAAGACCATCGAGGACATCGCCAGGGAAAGCCTGCCCGACACGTTCTTCATCGACTATACCGGCCAGTCACGGCAGGAGAAGCAACAGGGCTACACGATCATCATCGCCTTCGCGGCGGCTGTGCTCGTCATCTATCTGGTGCTGGCGGCGCAGTTCGAAAGCTTCCGCGATCCGTTGATCATCATGATGGCGGTGCCACTCTCGATCTTCGGCGCGATCGTGCCGCTTAATATCGGGCTAGGCACGCTCAATATCTACACCCAGGTTGGCCTCATCACGCTGATCGGCCTCATCACCAAGCACGGCATCCTCCTGGTCGAGTTCGCCAACCAGCAGCGTGAAATGCACGGCATGCGGCGGCGCGATGCGATCATCGCGTCGGCCAGGGTGCGGCTGCGACCGATCCTGATGACGACGGCGGCGATGGCGCTCGGCGTGGTGCCGCTGATCATCTCCAGCGGCGCGGGTGCCGCGGCACGCTATTCGATGGGCTTGGTGATCTTCACCGGCATCCTGGTCGGAACCATGTTCACGCTGTTTGTGGTGCCGATGTTCTACACCTTTATCGCCAGCAAGGACCTGCCGCATCACGCCGAAAAGCCGGATCCGAAGCTGATGCCGGCGATGCCGGATTAGATTGTACTGATATTGTACAATAAAAAGGCCGGATTTCCGGCCTTTTTGAGAGCGACGAGAGCAGCATCGCTCACTTGACGATGACGATGCTGGTGTTGGCCGGGCCGAAGACCTCGACGAGCTGGTAGAAATCGGCGGCGTTGTCCGGATGCAGACGCACGCAGCCATGCGAGGCCGGCTGGCCGAGGCGCTTGATGGCGCTTGTCGCATGTACGGCGTAGCCGCCGTTGAAGAACACCGAATGCGGCATCGGGGCGTTGTCGTATTTCTTCGAATACCAAATTTCATGCATGCGGGTCGGCTTGAACGAACCGGTCGGTGTGACGTGCGTCCTGTCGCCCGTCGAAACCTTCCAGGCGAATGTCGGCCGGCCGTCGACCAGAATTTCCATGGTCTGCTGCGATAGCGACACACGCGCGACGATCTTGTTGGCGGCGGCGTGGGCTGCGCCGTTGCCGGCACTGACAAGCAAGGCAGTACCGGTGATGACGGCGGCGGCGATGTTGATGAGCTTGGCGGAAATGGCAGTGTACATGATGTCTCCCCTATTCTGCCGGTCGGGGCCGGCCCAATTGATGACCGGCTTATCGGGGCGTCATGTTTCAAGCCGATTTCGCAAGATGCTCGTTTGTGTTTCGATTCTGTTTCCCCTGGTTAACAAAAAAGGTCCGGACAAAGCAGCTTGCAGTTGCACAAACGTCGTCATGACGTAGCGTGTCTGCCCAGGCGGATCGGCCAAACCGCGGCGCCAATACGCGATTGCCTTTCGTTTGATAGGAATTCACCTGACTCCGAAACCGAGCTGCAACAAAGCGCAGCGTCGGCGGCATGATCCGGATACACCGAACAGGCAAAGTTGACCTAACGAAAACAGCGGTCAACGAACGATCGGAAGCCAACACTGTTTTCGCTACGGCCTGGATTGATCTGGACACTTTCCAGCCTGCGCGTCGACCGGCTCAAGCCCCTCTGGCGGGGGCGGCTTAGGGCCGTTGAGGATGCGCGGCGCCTCCGGCAACTTGCAGCCGAGAGGACCGAAGGCCCGCGCCGCAACGGGGGGCTCCGCTGGCGGCGCGGGCGCTTCGGGGGTTCCCCTGAAGTGCCCGTAAATTCCAATTTTGAGGAGCGAACAGGATGAAAACGAAATTCGCCGCTTCCATGCTTTCCGCCCTGCTTTACGTCCAGGGGCTGCTCGGCATTGCCGGCCTCGCCACCGTGCTGCTGAAGGAACGTGCTCATGCCGGCGAGGTCAGTACGAACAGTGACATGCCGTCCGGCCCGTCGCTTCTCGTGGTGCGCTGAAGAGCATCGGACCCCAAAGCGGAAACCGGTTTTGGAAAAACCCGATGCTCAAGACAAAAGGGTGGCCGTCCTGCCTTCAATCGGCGAATTGCGTCGGCGGATCGAACCGGTAACCGGCACCCCGTATGGTGGTGATGGTTTCGGTATCGAGCTTGCGGCGCAGCCGCACGATGCGCGAATCGATCGACCGATCGAAGGCTTCGGCATTTTCGGCGGGCGCGGCGGCGATGATGTCGTCCCGCGTCAGCACCTTGCGCGGGCTGGCCAGGAACAGCCTAAGCAGCGCCACCTGCCCGGGGGACAGCTGTTCTTCGGTTCCCGAGCGGTGCATGACAATGGCCGATCGGAGATCGACGGTCGCGTTCTCCAGCACGATCAGTTCCCCGGCGCTCCTGCCGCGCCGAGCCAGAAGGCCGCCGACGCGAGCGGCAAGCTCCCTGACATTGAGCGGGCTTTCGACGACGTCGGCGGCGCCGAGTTCGAGCGCCAGAACCTTGTCGACCAGATCGGCCGGGCGGCAGATCAGGATGAAATCCGGGCCACCTTCGCCGCCATGTCGCCTGAGCAGGTCTCGCCCCTCCGCCTGGCTGACGCTGTCGCCGACAACCACGACATCGATACCCTTTTCCGAAAGCAGCGATTCGGCTTCCCACGGCTGTCGCGCCGCACGGACGTCATGACCGCGCCGCTCGAGATGATCGGCGAGATCGGTGGCAATTACTTCAGCGACGGAAACAAGCGCGATAACGGATCGTGCAGCCATGTTTTTCTACCCCGCATACGGCAACCCAAGAAGAGTGCTGGACATCATGTTTATACCCAATCTACTTTCCACTGAAAGCGGGAGCGAAAGCATCGTGCGTGCACGAATTGTCATCGTCGAGGACGAGCCCGACCTCAGGGACGCGGTCGCCGAGTATCTCGGCGCCAGCGGCTATGATGTGGCCACGGCCGAAAGTGCGGCGGCGGCGCGCGACCTCTTGGAAGTGCAGTCCTTCCATCTGGCCATTCTCGACATCGCCATGCCGGGCGAGGACGGCTTGTCGCTCGGGCGCTGGATGCGGTCGAAAATGCCGATCGGCATCATCTATGCGACGGCCGCCGGTACCGCGCTCGACCGCATCGTCGGACTGGAGCTCGGCGCTGACGACTACATCGTCAAGCCTTACGAATTGCGCGAAGTGCTGGCCAGGGTGCGCAGCGTGCTGCGTCGCGTTCCGGAGCCGACCGAGCCACAAAAGGCCAAGGCTGAAACATCCGGCGGCCGCCGGTCCGTGAGCTTCGGACCCTTTCACGCCGATCTCGACGGCAGGCTCGTCACCGGCGCCAACGGCGCGGTCATTGACATGGCCAAGAGCGAGTTCGACGTGCTGGAGGTGTTCCTGACGCGCGCCAACCGGCTGTTGACGCGGGCGGCGATCTCCGAGGCGATCGGTTTCGTCGAGGATCCGGAATCGTCCCGCGCCGTCGACATCCGCATCATGCGGCTGAGAAAGAAGATCGAGGCGGATCCGGCCAATCCGAAATTCCTGCGCACGGTGCGCGGCGAAGGCTATATCTTCTCGCTGCCAGTCGGCGAAAATAACTAAGGCGACGGCTTGAGGAAGCCGCGGCCAGGAAATGACGGCTGATCATGACGGCTGAAACAACACGCGTGGACGTGCAGGGCGCCAGGCAGGGCGCGGCGATGGTGGCCGTGCATGTGGTTCGCCGGCTGCGCGAAGCCGGTGACTGGCAGCGCGAGATGGAGGGTATTCTCCAAACGCTTTGCGAAGCCATGGATTGTCACCGCGGCATCCTGTTTCGCCTGCGCGAACTGCCCGGCCAGGGCTTCGCCCAGTCGGTCGCCGCTTATTGGATCGCCCCCCGGTTTGGCGGCGAGCTGGCGTCACCAACCGTCATCATGCAGTCGGTCGTCGATTCAGACCCATTGCTGGAACGGCTGGCGGAGGACGAGCGTCAAGGCAAGATCTTCGCCGGGCACACACGCGATCTCGAAGGCTTTCTGCGGACGGATTTCGAAAAGCAGAACATCAAGTCGTTCCTGTCGGTGTCGGTCTTTTCGCACGGTAATTTGTGGGGCACGCTGGCGGTCAACGACTGCATCCACGAACGCGAATGGACCGACCAGGAAGAGGCGGCGTTGCACATGGTGGCACTCGCCATCGGCGATGCCATCGAACGGTCGCCGTCCGACGCGCATGCCAGCGACGTCATTCGCCGCACCATGCTGCAGGCCTCGCTCGATGCTATCATCGTCATCGACGAGACCGGCTCGATCATCGAATTCAATCCGGCCGCCGAGAAGATGTTCGGCTATCGGCGCAGCGATATCCTCGGCAAGGACCTGCTCGATACGGTCGTGCCGGAATATTATCGCAAGGGCTATGCGTCTGGCGCCGAATACATGTCGGGCCGCGGCGCGCCGATGGTCGGCCAACGGCTTGAAACGGTCACCCAGAATGCCGCTGGCGAGGTTTTCCCGATCGAGCTGACGGCAACCGAGATGCGGGTCGCCGATCGCCAGCTGATCTTCGGCTCGATCCGCGACCTGCGCGACAAGTTGCGGGCTGAGGAGGAAATCAACCGCCAGCGCGAAAAACTGCACCAGAACGAGAAGATGGCGGCAATGGGCTCGCTGCTTGCCGGCGTTTCGCACGAGCTCAACAATCCGCTGGCCGTGGTTGTCGCCCAGTCGACGCTGCTGCACGAATTCGCCGCCGATCCACAGACCAAAGTGCGCGCCGAAAAAGTGCGCGCCGCTGCCGAGCGCTGCGGCCGTATCGTCAAGAGCTTCCTGTCGATGGTCCGCCTGCACCCGGCCGCACAGGCCGAAACCGACCTCAACCAGGTGATCCGCGCCGCACTCGAAGTGACCGCCTATGGCGCACGGTCGAGCGGCATCATCATCGACACCGATTTCGCCAGCGGCCCGCTGCTGGCCATGGCAGATGCCGACCACGTGACGCAGGTGGCCGCCAACTTCCTCATCAACAGCCAGCATGCCTTGGCCGGCGTTGCCGGCGACCGCCGGATCAAGGTCCGGACGTTTCGCAGCGACCGCGGCAATCCCGGATTCTCGGTCGAGGATAACGGACCAGGCGTGCCGGAAGCGATACGTTCACGCATATTCGAATCCTATTTCACCACCAAGCCGGTCGGTGTCGGTACCGGCATCGGTCTGTCGATCTCGAAATCGATCATCGAGCGGCACAATGGCAATATCTGGTTCGAGGAGGTTTCGCCGAGAGGTGTGCGTTTTGTCGTGCAGCTGCCGGCGATCGCGGCCGGCGCGGCCGCCGCCGGCGAAGCTCCGTCGCGGTCGAGCGGCTTGCGTCACGCGCTGATCATAGACGATGAGCCGGATGTCGCCGCGTCGCTGTCCGACATTCTGGAGTTGATGGGTATCAAGTCGCGGATCGTGCCGGCCTGGGTCTCGGCCGCCGCGACGCTGAGTGGCCATGTCCCGCCGGACATCGTGTTTTCCGATTTGCGCATGCCCGGCACCAGCGGCATAGCCGCCTATCGCGAGCTACTCGGCGAATTGCCGGGTCTGGCGCGGCGCTTCGTGCTTGTCACCGGCGATCTGATCGGCGCGAAAGGCGAGATCGAGGCGCTACCGGCGCCGCAACGGCCGCCAATCCTCGAAAAACCGTTCAGCACGCTGGATGTGCGCGGCGTGCTCTCGGCCATTGCCGAGCAGGCCGCTCTGGGCGGCTAGACTCCGCCATCTCTCCCGGAAGAAAAAAGGGCTCCCGGCCGACATTGCGGCGGGAGCCTGACTGGAGTGCTGGAGGGCGCTCGCAAAAAATCAAAAAACGTTCGGCGTATCGGCCAGCGGGGCGGCGTTGGCGATCATGCGGACCGGCCGTGCCTTGCCCGACTGAGCGGCGATGACGCGCAGGCAGTCCAGGCTCTCGGCGCCCCAGGCCTGCCCCTTGCAGGCGAAATCGATCTCCGAAATCGGCAGGCGCGCCGTCTTGGTGGTAGTCGTCGCGCCATCGATGAGGTTGGCCGGCGGGTTCAGTGAGGCGAAGGCCGGACCGACGGTCGGCGTCAACGCCATGCCGGCAAATGCGGCGGACGCCAGCAGCATGAACATCGCCATTGGATGATCACTGGCGCGCTGGCGCAGCGCCAGTGTCGGGCGCCGGTCGTTACGCCGGGGACCCTGCTGGCGAAGGTCGGTATCGGTGATCTGGATTTTCGTACGCATCGTCGTTTCCTTCGGTCTTCTTCTTTCCTCCGTTGAAACGAACCTAATCGCACCTTGTAACCGACCAACGATGATGGATTAACGATTGTGTAACCGGCATGAAACCAAGCCCGCAGCCATTCCTGGGCAACCGATCAGGCGTAGCTGCAGCACAGGTGGCATTCTCTTTTCCGCTACCCACGGCACCAGATCCACGTCGCCTTTCCAGGCCCACGGAGCGTCGGGCGCTCAACAAGCGTGAGGGGATTAACGTCCGGAATTCCCGGGATTTTCCCGGCTTCGATCGTTCGGACTCGGCTCTCAAATCCGGCTCGATTTCCCGCCAAGAATTCTCCCCATTTTTGCAAGCCATTGCATTTCAACGGAAAATATGCTTTTATTGAACGAGCATTCAATAAATAAAGAGCCTTTATGAACCCGCATCTGCGTGACGTGGCAATTCCCAACGATTGGGATCGGCGGGGGCTGCCGGGCTGGAGCTATCATTCCGACGCCTTGCTCGAACTCGAGAAAGAGCACGTCTTCCGCAATCATTGGCAGATCGCCGGCCATGTCTGCGACGTGCCGAACGCCGGCGACTATCTGACGATGGATGTGGTCGGCGAGCGGGCGCTGATCGTGCGCGGCAAGGATGGCGTTGTACGCGCCTTCAACAATATGTGCCGCCACCGCGGCAGTCGCGTTGTCGCCGACAGCCAGGGCACTTGCAAGAACGCGCTGGTCTGCCCTTTCCATGGCTGGGTCTACAATCTCGACGGCACACTGCGCGGTGCTGCCCGCCCGCGTTCCTTCCCCGACCTCGACAAGACCGAATTCGGCCTGATGCCGCTCGAGCTCGAAATCTGGATGGGCTTCATCTTCATCCGCTTCCGCAAGGGTGGGCCGCAGCCATCCGTGGCCGAGCTGTTGAAGCCGATCGAAGCCGAGATTGCTCATTACGGCGTGGTCGAGATGGTGCCGTCCCGGGGCATCTGGACCCAAAATACGCCGGTCAACTGGAAGTCGGTGCGCGACGTCGACAATGAAGGCTACCACGTCGCCATGGCACATCCGGCGCTGCAGGATCTTTACGGTGCGACCTATTTCGACGAGCCGTTCGTCAACGGCGTGTCGCGCTCGTTCGCCACTTACAATCCGCATGCCGGACGGCGCTGGAGCGTCGCGCAATATATCAAGCTCGCACCCGACGCGAAGCACCTGCCGGAGCACCTGCGCAAGGCCTGGATCTACTACGGCATCTTCCCAAACAACGTGCTGTCGATCATGCCGGAATCGGTGCAGTTCTATCAGGAATTCCCGCTGTCGACGGGTGAGACGCTGCTGCGCGGCGCCATCTACCGCTATCACGACGAGACCAGGCAACAGGCGGCTGCCCGCTACCTATCCTACCGCATCGATCGCGACACGCTGGCCGAGGACGTGCAGCTTTCGATATGGTCCAACGAATCCATGCTGTCCGAAGCCTTCGGAGGTTTTTACCTCTCCGATCTCGAATATGGCGTGCGCACCCACCACGACCATTTGCGTAAGCAAATTCCCGTGCTCGGATTGGAGACCGCGCCCGAGGAGAAGGATATGTGGGCACTCAACGAGGCGCTCAAATCACGCTCCTGACGCCTTGGTCCTCAGGCCCAAATGGCGACTGGAATGCCGAAACGATCGGCGAGCGGCGGATCCGGAAACGGCATTGCCTCGCCTCTGACGATGCGTCCGGCAACCACCATCATCGCCGCGGCGTCGAGGAAATCGTCGGCGGCCGCGCCGCGCGGCGGCGTCTGGTCGAGAAAATCCTCGCTATGACCATGCTGGGCAAGCAGCGCCTTGCGTTCGGCCATGCCGGCCGGATTGATGTTGCCCCTGATCTTCTTGGGCAGGCGCATAGCGCGGTCGCCGTTCAGTTTGCAGAAGGCAACTTCCGGATGCGATTCGAAGACGCGGCTGCGCAATTCGGGCCGCGCGATCAGCAGCGAATCGATCTCGCGGATCTTGGCGAAGATGCCGAAGGCCTGGATCGAGACGCCGCGCGGCGGATCTGATGTCGTCCTGGCCACCTCGCTTGCCTTGCGATGTGCGGCGTACCAGGCATCGACCGTGGTGAAGGCTTCGATCTCGGCGTAGAGCGCGGCGCGGGAGGGGATGGCAAAGACACTGGACTGGCGGGCCCCGAGCAGCGGCCGCACCAGCGCCTCCGGGCCGCGACCGCCTCTTTGCGAGAAATCGGGCAGGCCGATCGGCATGTCGACCGCCACGATCGCATTGACGGGCAGTCGGTCGAGCAACGCCGCGAAGCTTGGGAAAACGGCTGTAGACGGTGCCGCACCGGGATCGCGGCGGACGGCTATCCAGCCAGCCTTGCAACCGTCGACGCCGACAAGCACAACGTCCTCGGGCACAACGTCCTCGGGCACAACATGGCCGGGCGCAACATCCTCGGGCGCATCGTCCTGCGGCACGGCGTTTTCGGCCTGCGTCACGCCCGGCGGTCCCGTTCCGGATGCGGGAGATGGCGAAGCTGCACCATCGCCATCGGGTGCGACAGGCTCTGGGCATCGGTCTCGAGCTGCAACTCGTCGCCGCCGCGCTTGGCGGTGCGCGCCAGGATCTCGTAGACCGCCGCGGTGGTCGATTGCAGAGCTTTGGCGGCCGGCTGGCCGGACAGGATCCGCGCCAGGTAGACGGCAGCCGTCAGGTCGCCGAGCCCATTCGGCGGCTTGTCGATGAGCCGGTGTTCGGCAAGCAGCGCCTCCCTGCCTGTGAGCAGCAAATTGCCGGTGCCGCCGGCCATCATCGCCGGCGCCGATGTGACCAGCATGGCCGGCGGGCCGGCCAGCAGGGCTGCAGCCATTGCCGATTTCAGGTCGGGCAGCGGCGCGCCGGCCATCCATTCCAGCTCGTAGCGGTTGGGCGTTGCGATATCGGCGATCGGCATCAGCCGGTCGCGCATGGCGATAGCGGTCGGCTCAAGTACGTAGAGGCCGCCCGAATCGCCCATCACCGGGTCGCAGATATAGAGGGCTTCCGGTGTCTTCGCCTTGACCGCGCCGACCAACGAAGCAACGGCATCGGCCTGGCCAGCCTCGCCGAGATAGCCGGACAGCACCGCGCCGACCTCGCCCAGCCACGGCGCGCGCTCGAGGTCGGTCATCAGCGCCTTGAACTGGTCCAGCGGCGGCACGATGCGGGTGGCCCGGCCATGGCCCGGATGCCAGGGCAGGATGACGGTCGGCACCGCCCAAACCGGAAAGCCGAGCGTCTCCAGCGCAAAAACGGCAGCACGGTTGCCGACCGAGCCACGTGCGACATGGCTGGAGACGACGATGACCGCGCGCGGCGCGTCGGTTTTTTCGGCACTCATTGATTTTTCCTAACTGCCCCTGGTGACGAAAAGCACGAGCCAGATCAACAGGCCGATGGCAATAAGCAAGCCCGCTGCCCGACCGATGCGGGTGCCCCAATATTCGATCGGATCCGACCGGTCGGCATCGGCCGCGGTGACGCGGTCGCGCGCGCCTTTAGTGGTTCGTGCAAGGAACGAGGTGCCGCCCGGGTCGGTCTCGCGCGCCACCCGTTCGATGATGCGGCGCGATTCCGCGTCGCTGTCGTGGCGTTTCGCCATGGTGATACCCCGTTTCATGCCGAGCTTAACCCGTTCGCCTTGTCTGTCACAGGGCCTGACGGTGAATGGCAGAAACCAGTAACACTTCTCGGCCGAAGTCATTTTCTTACGCAAGGATTGTGCTAATGCTTCGCCTGCCAATGCTATCGAGGGGACCTTATCATGCTTGCCCAGCGCCTTTCTTCACCGCCAATCTTCCGTAATATAGCTGCGTTCCTGGTCATGGCCGTCATGCTGCCGCTGCTTGCGGGCTGCGGCTACAACACCATCCCGACAGCTGAGGAAAACGCCAAGGCAGCATGGAGCGAGGTGTTGAATCAATACCAGCGCCGCGCCGATCTCATCCCCAATCTTGTCAACACGGTCAAGGGATACGCCGCGCACGAGAAGGATACGCTCGATGCCGTGGTCGAAGCGCGCGCCAAGGCGACGCAGGTGACCGTGACGCCGGAAACGCTGAACAATCCGGAAGCCTTCAAGAAATTCCAGGACAGCCAGGCCGGCTTGACCAGCGCGCTGTCGCGCCTGCTGGCGGTGGTGGAGAACTACCCCGATCTCAAGGCCAACCAGAACTTTCTGGCGCTGCAAGCACAACTCGAAGGCACCGAGAACCGCATCACGGTCGCCCGCCGCGACTATATCCAGGCAGTGAGAGAGTACAATCTGACGCTGAGGACCTTCCCGTCGGTGATCTGGGCGACCTTGTGGTTTCGCGGCAACCAGCCGTTTGCGAATTTCACCATCGAGGAGGATAAGATGCAGCCGCCGAAGGTCGATTTCGGCACCAACACCACGCAAGGCGGGTGAACGGCGCCTGTTGAGCCTGGGCCTGTTGGCCTTGTATTCCTTCGCGCCCCCCTCTGTCCTGCCGGACATCTCCCCACGGAGGGGGGTGGGAAGAAACGCAGCCCTGATTTTTCTTGGCTTCGTTCTAACCTTTCTCCTGCTCCCTCTAATCGTTCTCGCCGCCGAATTGCCGGCGCTGACCGGACGGGTCGTCGACAATGCCGGCATCATCGATGCCGCGACCGAGGCGGCGCTGACGCAGAAGCTTGCCGATTTCGAGACCAAAGGTTCGGACCAGATCGTCGTCGCGACCATCCCCAGCCTCGACGGCGAGGAAATCGAGCCTTACGCCAACCGGCTGTTCCGCGCCTGGAAACTGGGCCAGGCGAAGGAGAACAACGGCGTCCTGCTTCTGGTGGCGCCGAACGACCGCAAGATGCGCATCGAGGTCGGCTATGGGCTGGAAGGCACGCTGACCGACCTGCACACCAAGTTGATCATCGAAAACGACATGGTGCCGGCCTTCCGGGCCGGCGATTTCTCTGGCGGCATCAGCAAGGCCGTCGATGACATGATCATGGTGCTGGAAGGCAATCCCGAAGAGCTGGAAGCCCGCGGCAAGCGCAACCAGCAGGCGCCGTTCAACAGCGACGATCTGTTCTTCACGATCTTCATAGCCATCTGGGCAATCATCTTTTTCGGCGGCCTCGCAGCCTCCATCCTGCCGCCGATCTTCGGCCAGAAGATCGGTCCCGGCCGCTATCGCTGGCTGGGCATGACCTTCGAGCCAAACCGGCGGTCGTCCGGCGGCTGGTCGGGAGGTTCCGGCGGGGGATGGTCGTCGGGTTCAAGCGGTGGCGGGTTTTCCGGCGGCGGCGGTTCGTCCGGTGGCGGCGGCTCCTCGGGAAGTTGGTGACGAGATGACAAGACACGCCATCAGCCCGGTGGAATTCAGCCGTTTCATCAAAACGATCGGCACCGCGCTTATGGCCATGGCGGTGCTGCTGGTCGGCTTCGCGGTCATTGCCGCCGAATTGCCGGCGCTGACCGGACGGGTCGTCGACAATGCCGGCATCATCGATGCCGCAACCGAGGCGGCGCTGACGCAGAAGCTTGCCGATTTCGAGACCAAGGGTTCGGACCAGATCGTCGTCGCGACCATCCCCAGCCTCGACGGCGAGGAAATCGAGCCTTACGCCAACCGGCTGTTCCGCGCCTGGAAACTGGGCCAGGCGAAGGAGAACAACGGCGTCCTGCTTCTGGTGGCGCCGAACGACCGCAAGATGCGCATCGAGGTCGGCTATGGGCTGGAAGGCACGCTGACCGACCTGCACACCAAGCTCATCATCGAAAACGACATGGTGCCGGCTTTCCGTGCCGGCGATTTCTCTGGCGGCATCAGCAAGGCCGTCGATGACATGATCATGGTGCTGGAAGGCAATCCCGAAGAGCTGGAAGCCCGCGGCAAGCGCAATCCGGCGAATGACAATCCTGTCGATCCCATCTTCGTTCTGTTCATCGTCCTGTGGGCGACGATGTTCTTCGGCGGCCTGGCAATGGCATTCCTGCCGCCGATCTTCGGCACGAAGCTGTCGCCGGGCGTGTACAAGTGGCTGGGCATGACGTTCCGCTACGGCCGTGGGCCAGCGTCGTCATCCTCCGGTGGCGCTGGCTGGACGTCGGGGACCTCGTCCGGCAGTGGCTGGTCGTCTGGAAGTTCCGGCAGCGGTTGGTCGTCCGGAAGTTCGGGCGGTGGGTTTTCAGGCGGCGGCGGTTCGTCCGGCGGCGGCGGTTCTTCAGGAAGCTGGTGAGACATCAATCATGGCAACACGACCGATCAGCCTCGAGGATCATGAGCGCATCGCCGATGCGATCCGCGCTGCCGAAGCAAAGACCGACGGCGAGATCTACTGCGTCGTGGCGCATGCCAGCGACGGCTATTTTTTCCCGGCCGCTTTCATGGCGATGCTCGGCATGCTCGTCGTCAGCCTCGCCGTCGGTTACGGGCTGGAAGCCTGGTGGCTGTCGATCCGCTTGCCGCATTTCGTCATCGCCGAGCTGCTGGCGCTTGCCAGTGTGCTCATCCTGTTGTGGGCATTGCCCGCATTGCGCATCCATTTGGTGCCGAGGCGTCTGCGCTACCAAGCCGCCCACGCCAATGCGATGAAGCAGTTCCTCGCCCGCAACGTCCACCGCACCACGGCGCGCACGGGCGTGCTGGTGTTCGTCTCGATCGCCGAGCGCTATGCCGAGGTGGTCGCCGACAGCGGCATCGATTCTCGTGTCGGCCAGCATGTCTGGGACGGTGTCGTCCGCGACCTTACGGCGCATGCCGGCGACGATCGGCTCGCCGACGGGTTCGTCAAGGCGATCGAAGCGGTCGGTGCGGTACTGGCCGAGCATTTTCCGGTCTCGAGCGGCGACAGCAACGAGCTGGACGACCATCTGGTCGAAATCTAAGGGCCAGCCTGCAAACGCTACTCTGCCGGACGACTGACGCGGTTTTCTGCGCTTCCGATGCTCACGGACTCAAATGTGCGCTGCGCTTCGGTTCTCGAAAATCACGCCATTCGCCTCGGCAGAGCGCATTTTCAGGCAGGCCCTTTCTGTGTCGCGGTTCGGCTGTGTGAAAGCATCGCGGCGGCTGACCGGACTCTTGCAATCGGGCGCGGCGGGTTTATGGTTAACCAATCATGAATACGCTGAGCATCGACATCAGGAAAGCCGAACCACGCGATGCAGCCGCCATTGCCGACGTGCATCTCGAGGCCTGGCGCGGCGCCTATTCGGGCATCATCCCGCATCGTACACTGACATCGATGATCAACCGCCGCGGTGCCGATTGGTGGGCGAATGCCATTCGCCGGGCCGCCACCGTCCTGGTCGTCGAAATCGGCGGCAAAATTGCCGGCTACGCGACGATCGGCAAGAACCGAGCACGTGAACTCAGGCAGCAGGGCGAGATCTACGAGCTTTATTTGCGGCCGGAGTATCAAGGCATCGGGCTCGGCAGCCGGCTGTTCGCAGCCGCACGGGCACGGCTGGCCGACCATGGCCTGAAAGGCATGGTGGTGTGGGCGCTGGAAGACAATCAGAACGCACTTGCCTTCTATGCCGGCGCCGGCGGCCGCGATGTGGCCGAGGGCGTCGAGATATTCGAGCAGAAGGCGCTGAAGAAGGTCGCTTTCGTCTGGGAATGACGGCCAGCGCATGATCCGGCCGGTTTCGGTTTCGGACGATCCCCCCAGTACCATTCGCCGCATTGCACCATTCGCCATCGGCCGCTATCGATCTTCAATCGAGAGAGGGATAAAGCGATGCGGATCGAAGCAATTGCCAGCGGAAAGAACCCGCCCGAGGACGTCAACGTCATTATCGAGGTGCCGATCGGCGGCGAGCCGATCAAATACGAGATGGATAAGGAGGCCGGCACGCTGTTCGTCGACCGCTTCCTTCACACTTCAATGCGCTATCCCGGCAATTACGGTTTCGTACCGCACACGCTATCGGGCGACGGCGACCCGATCGACGTGCTGGTCTGCAACACGCGCGCGCTGGTGCCAGGCTGCGTTATCAATGTGCGGCCGATCGGCGTGCTGGTGATGGAGGACAATGCCGGCCAGGACGAGAAGGTCATCGCGGTGCCTTCGCCCAAGCTGACCTTGCGCTACGAGGACGTCCACGAATACACGCAATTGCCTGACATTACCCGCCAGCAAGTGCAGCATTTCTTCGAGCACTACAAGGATCTCGAACCCGGCAAATGGGTCAAGATCGAAGGCTGGTACGATGCGGCCTATGCCAAGAAGATGATCGTCGAGGCAATCGAGCGGGCCAAGCGCAAGTAATTATCGGGCGCAAATAATCAGTTGTCGACGCGGCCGAAAGCGGGCGCGTCGCCGATCACTACGCGCTTGTCCTTGCCGCAGGCGAAGGTGCGTGCCTTCTCGTCGGCAAGCTTGCGCGCCTGATCGTTGGCGGCGGGATTGCCGGTGGCGAGCACAAGGCCGATCGTGCAGCCTTCGTGGGTGTCAGGCTGGGCAACCTTGGCGACGATCAACACTTCCGTCGACTTGTTCTCGCCCTCGGTATCGCTGATCGAGCGACGATGAATGACGGCGAACGGAATGGTAGTTTTGCCGTTGGTTTCGATCCGCCACTCGACTTTAGGTCCAGCCGAGTTGAGGCCGGAAAAGCTTTCCCAGACCGTGGTCATATCGCCGGGTGGAAAGCCGTAGAACAGCGATTCCCGCGCGTCGTCGTAGGAAACCATCACCGGGTAGCCGCCATAACCCGAACAGGCGAGGTCGGCCCAGTCGCCGTCGCCTTCCTCCGCCTGGGCATAAGTCACGCAGTCCTTCTCCCAGACGAGATCGGTATAGACGCTGGATATGTCGCCAGCCCGGGCGGCGTTGCAGAAGCCGGCGAAGGCAAGCGGGATCAAAAGAGCGCGCATGGCGGACAACTCCGTTCGGGCTGCCGCAGCGTACCGTCAAATCTAGCAGCAGCCTAGACGAACTCAGGCTGCTCACAGTGATCTGGTAAACGCAACGCTATTTCTTCAAGCTTGCCTCGATCAGAAGGTCGGCGTTGCGGGCGACCGACTGCGCCGGCCCGCCGACACCGAACAGCTGGCCGCTGATATAGGCGCCCTCGATCAGGAGCAGCAGCCCGTCGCCTAGCGTGTCGGCGTCGCCGGCGCCCATCTCTGCCGCCATGGCACGCAGGCGCCGGCGCAATTCCCGCTTGTTGGCTTCGCTCACAACGCGGGCTGGATGGCCATGTTCGGGATATTCGACTGCGGCATTGGTCATGCCGCAGCCGCGATAATCGGGCCTTTGCGTACGCTTGCCGACACGCGTCAGGAAGGCGAGGATCTGCGCGCGCGGATCGCCGGGATGGGCATTCACCGCCTCGTCGAAGCGCTCCCAAAATTCGAGATCATAGTGCCGGAGATAGGATGCGGCCAACTCATCCTTGGACGGAAAGCTGCGGTAGAGGCTGGGCTTGGTGACGCCGGCACGCCGCACGATCTCGTCGACGCCGATCGCCCTGATGCCTTGCCGGTAAAACAGGTCGCGCGCCACCTGGAGAATCCGTTCGGCGGCGCGAGGCGGCGGTGCGTCATTCGCCTTGATCGTTGGTTCAATGCTTTTCATGTCTGGTGTACCGATTAGCTGGTTGACAATGTTACCGGTCGGTACGTATGTTTCGCGCTCCTGCAACGTACCGGTCAGTAACATGATAGCTCAATCCCGCCCGTTTGGCCAGCGCTACGCTTTCGTCGTGGTCGCCGTCATCTTCCTTTGCCTGCTGATCGCAGCGGGCCTGCGTTCGGCGCCGGCAGTCATGATGCTGCCGCTGGAGAACAGTTTCGGCTGGCGGCGCGACGTCGTCTCGCTGGCCGCTGCCACTGGCATCTTCCTCTATGGCCTGACCGGGCCGTTTGCCGCGGCGCTGATGGAGCGGATCGGGCTGCGCCGCACCTTGCTTGCCGCGCTGCTTTTGATGTCGGTATCGACCGCGCTCAGCCTGTTGATGACCAAGCCCTGGCATCTGCTCCTCACCTGGGGCGTGTTTTCCGGCGTCAGCTCGGGCGCCGTCGCCACCGTGCTCGGCGCAACCATCGTCAACCGCTGGTTCAAGACCAATCGCGGCCTGGTGATGGGACTGATGTCGGCGTCCAGCGCCACCGGGCTGCTGGTCTTCCTGCCGCTGCTCGCCTCGCTCGCCCAGTCAGGCGGCTGGAAGCCGGTCGCCATCGCCATTGCAGTGGCCACCGCCTGCCTGGTGCCGCTGGTCTATATGCTGGTGCCGGAGCGCCCGGCCTCGATCGGCATGGTCCGCTATGGCGCCGATGCCGACGACGTGCCGCCGGCGCCGCCGGCCGCGCAAGGCAATTTCCTTTCGCATACGCTGAGCACGCTGCGCCGCGCCGCCGGCACGCGCGTGTTCTGGTATCTGTTCGCCACTTTCTTCGTCTGCGGCTTCACCACCAACGGGCTGGTCGGCACGCACCTGATCGCCTTTTGCGGCGACATGGGCATAGGCGAAGTGCAAGCCGCCGGCCTGCTGTCGATGATGGGCATCTTCGACCTGATCGGCACGACGCTATCGGGCTGGCTCACCGACCGTTTCGACCCGCGCAAGCTGCTCGGCGTCTATTACGGCATCCGTGGCCTCTCGTTGATCTATCTGCCCTATTCCGGCTTTTCGGCAACCAGCCTGATCATCTTCGCCGTGTTTTACGGACTGGACTGGATCGCCACGGTGCCGCCGACGCTGAGGCTTTCCAACGAGGCGTTCGGCGACCGCAGCGGACCGATCGTCTTCGGCTGGATCGTCGCCGGCCATCAGGTTGGCGCCGCGACAGCGGCCTTCTTCGGCGGTACCATGCGCGAGTTGCAAGGCAATTACGAGCTTGCCTTCCTGATCGCCGGTATGACGGCAATAGCCGCCGCCTGCATCTCGCTGCTGATCAACACCAGCCGCCCGGCCTTCGAGCCGGAACCGCAGGCGGCTTAGGGTGCGACAGTTGAGTGCTAATCTCCCCCGTTGAGGGGGAGATCGCCCGCCTGTTCACTGTTATCAAACCTTCATCGTTTCGAAATGTGCCTGAAACATTGAAGCTGGAGCTTGGCGGCGACGTTCAACGCCATCCAGGAGACAGCCATGAACAAGATTTCGATGACGCGGCGCGCTTTCGTCACGTCGGCCAGCGCCGTTGGCCTGGTCGGCGCGTCGGGCCTCGCGCTTCCCTATTACTCGCGCGCCAATCAGCGCCCGGCCTTTACCCACGGGATCCAATCCGGCGACGTCGACGCGACCAGCGGCATGGTCTGGGCGCGCACGGACCGGCCGTCGCGCGTCATGTTCGAAGTGTCGCCGACGGAGAGCTTCGCCAATGCCGTCCGCCTGGCGCCGCTCGATAGCTCGCCGGCCAGCGACTATACGGTGAAGCGGCTGCTTACCGATCTCGCCTCCGACCAGGACATCTTCTACCGCATGGTCGCGGCCGATCTTTCCGATATCAACGCCGTTTCCGAGCCGATCGTCGGCCGCTTCCGCACGGCACCTGCCTCGAAGCGCGACATTCGTTTCGCTTGGTCGGGCGACACCGCCGGCCAGGGCTGGGGCATCGACGACACCGGCATGAAGACCTACGCCACGATCGCCAAGCACACGCCGGACTTCTTCCTGCATTCGGGCGATACGATCTATGCCGATGGCGCGATGAAGGACGAGGTCGACCTGCCCGGCGGCGGCAAGTGGAAGAACACCGTGCTGATCGACGAAAAACGCAAGGTTGCCGAGACGCTGGATGAATACCGGGGTCAGTGGAAATACAATTTGATGGACAGGAACGTGCTGGCGCTGAACGCCATCTGCCCGACGTTCTACCAATGGGACGACCACGAGGTGGTGAACAACTGGTCGGATTCGAAGGATCTGAGCGCCGACGACCGCTACACCGAAAAATCCATCCATGTACTGGCGGCACGCGCGGCGCGCGCCTTCCACGAAATGACGACGATCCGCTACGAGCCGTCGGAGCCCGGCCGTGTCTACCGCAAAATCGCCTATGGGCCGCTGCTCGACGTGTTCTTCCTCGACATGCGTTCCTATCGCGGCCCCAACGGTCCGAATATGCAGGAGACGATGACGCCGCAATCGCGTATCCTCGGCGAACAACAGACGAAATGGCTGAAGCGCGAGCTGGCGAATTCCAATGCAACCTGGAAAATCATCGCCGCCGACATGCCGCTCGGCCTCGTCGTCTGGAACGACGGCACCAAGAAGGTCGGGGCTGAGGCAATCAGCAATGGCGACAATGGCCCGGCCAAGGGGCGCGAGCTGGAAATTGCCGACCTCCTTCGCTATATAAAGAACGCGGGGATCGGCAATACCGTCTGGCTAACCGCTGACGTGCATTACACAGCCGCGCATTATTACAATCCGGACAAGGCGCAGTTCCAGGACTTCAATCCGTTCTGGGAATTCGTTTCGGGTCCGATCCACGCCGGCACATTCGGACCGAATGCTTTCGACATCACTTTCGGCCCGGAGCTGAGGTTCATCAAGGCACCGACCGCCGAACAGGGTCAGAACCTGCCGCCGTCGGCCGGCCTGCAGTTCTTCGGGCTCGTCGACATCGATGGAGCCACCGAGCAGTTGACGGTGCGGCTGATGGATCGCGACGACAGCGAACTCTACAAGGTCACGCTCGATCCGGTGCGGTCGGCGTGAGATTGGCTTTTAGGACCACCCGGAAGGTGGATGTGCATCAATCGGGATAGCAGACGACGGGAATCTTGGGCCAGACGGCGCTGTCGCATCCGGCGTTTTTTTGCCTTTGCTTGAAGGCGGTGCTGACCGGCCCGGTCACCACCGGGTCGACGCCGTCCGGAGCATCGGCAAAAAGCTGCTCTGCCGAGCGCTTGTCGGACGGCAGAGCAGACCGCGTCTCCTTGGACGGCGCGGCCGATTGCGCCGCGCTTGCCGCGAGGAGGACGGCGAGCGCGGTACATGCCAAAATCGGCCGGAGTTTGATGCCTGTCTCGATCATGAAATTCGAACTGTCCGGATCACGAAAGGTTCCGCCTTGGTTAATAATTCCACTTCACACCAAGACATTTAAGATTTGGTGACTTTATTTGGTGGCTCGCCTCCTCTTTCGCAATTGCGAAAAACCCTGTATGAGCCGCCCAACCGAAAGAGGCAGCGCCTTTTGGCCTGCTGCCTGCAACGCTCCCGAGACCAAAACATGAAAATCCGCAATATCGCGATCATCGCGCACGTCGACCATGGAAAAACCACCCTCGTCGACCAGCTCCTGAAACAGTCCGGCTCGTTCCGCGACAACCAGCGCGTCGCCGAGCGCGCCATGGATTCAAACGATCTTGAAAAGGAACGCGGCATCACCATCCTGGCCAAGGCGACCTCGGTCGACTGGAAGGATACCCGCATCAACATCGTCGACACGCCCGGCCACGCCGATTTCGGCGGCGAGGTCGAGCGCATCCTGTCGATGGTGGATTCGGCCATCGTGCTGGTCGACGCCGCCGAGGGCCCGATGCCGCAGACCAAATTCGTCGTCGGCAAGGCGCTCAAGGTTGGACTGAAGCCGATCGTCGTCATCAACAAGATCGACCGGCCGGATGCCCGCCATGTCGAAGTGGTCAACGAGGTGTTCGACCTTTTCGCAGCACTTGACGCCACCGACGAGCAGCTCGACTTCCCTATCCTTTACGGTTCAGGCCGCGACGGCTGGGTCTCGGAAAACCCCGAAGGCCCGAAGGACCAGGCTCTGGCGCCGCTGTTCGACCTCGTCATCAAGCACGTGCCGGCGCCGACCGTTCATCCCGGCCCGTTCCGCATGATCGGCACCATCCTGGAAGCCAATCCCTTCCTCGGCCGCATCATCACCGGCCGTATCGAATCCGGCACGCTGAAATCCAACCAGGCGGTCAAGGTGCTGCACCATGACGGCACCCAGGTCGAAACCGGCCGCATTTCGAAGATCCTCGCCTTCCGCGGGCTCGAGCGCCAGCCCATCGAGGAAGCGCAGGCGGGCGACATCGTCGCCATCGCCGGCCTGTCGAAAGGCACTGTCGCCGACACCTTCTGCGACCTGTCGGTGACCGAGCCGCTGCACGCGCAGCCGATCGATCCGCCGACGGTGACGATGTCTTTCCTCGTCAACGATTCGCCGCTGGCCGGTACCGAAGGCGACAAGGTGACCAGCCGCGTCATCCGCGACCGCCTGCTGCGCGAGGCCGAAGGCAATGTCGCGCTGAAGATCGAGGAATCACCTGACAAGGATTCGTTCTTCGTTTCCGGCCGCGGCGAATTGCAGCTGGCCGTGCTGATCGAGACGATGCGCCGCGAAGGTTTTGAGATCGCCGTGTCGCGGCCGCGCGTCGTCATGCAGAAGGGCGATAACGGCGAATTGCTGGAGCCGGTCGAGGAAGTCGTCATCGACGTCGACGAGGAGCATGCCGGCGTCGTCGTGCAGAAGATGTCGGAGCGCAAGGCCGAGATGGTCGAGTTGCGCCCTTCGGGCGGCAATCGCCAGCGCATCGTCTTCCACGCGCCGACGCGCGGCCTGATCGGCTACCAGTCGGAACTGTTGACCGACACGCGCGGCACCGCCGTGATGAACCGGCTGTTCCATGCCTATGAGCCTTATAAGGGTGAGCTGCCGGGCCGCACCAACGGCGTGCTGATCTCCAACGAACAGGGTGAATCGGTGGCCTATGCCATGTGGAACCTGGAAGACCGCGGCCCGATGGTCATCGATCCCGGCGTCAAGGTCTATCAGGGCATGATCATCGGCATCCATTCCAGGGACAACGACCTCGAGGTCAACGTGCTCAAGGGCAAGAAGCTGACCAACATCCGCGCCGCCGGCAAGGACGAGGCGGTGAAGCTGACGCCGCCGATCCGCATGACGCTGGAACGCGCGCTGGCCTGGATCCAGGATGACGAGCTGGTCGAGGTGACGCCGAAGACCATCCGGCTGCGTAAGCTCTATCTCGACCCGAACGAGCGCAAGCGTTTTGAGAAGTCGGCGAAAGTGGTCGGCGCGGCATAAAGGGCAATACCGCACGGTGAGCGGTAAACTCGTCACGGCTGTCATATACGACAATCGACCCGAGCCCGAAGTTTGCGTGTCGATGCTCGACGCGTATGGAATTTGTGCTCTCGCGAATTATCTTCGCGACACGGGCTCGGCTTGATCCATGTGCAAGTCGCCGACAGCGATCTCGATGCGGCCAAGGGTTTGATTGGCTCGGCCTCCAAAGAGGGCGATTGACCTCTGGCCGCAACTGTCTCCGATTGCGGATGCCCTTGCCGTCGCCTCATCCGGCGGCAGCCGAGATGATATCGTCCCGGTCTGGTTCGCCAGACAGGTGGATGCGGATCGCCGTTCCCGCCCGCGCCGGCCTGCGCAAGGCTTTGGCTCCGTCCGGACCAATGACCAGCAATCGTTTCTCTTCCCAAACCTGAAGCCGCGATCGCGAGACACCGAGTTCGTTGGCGAGCAACCTGTCGAGCCGCAGCGCTGTCGGCATTTCGAGCCAGAGCTGGAGTTCGAGCGCTCTGGTATTTTCCGGTCTATCCCCGAGCACCTCCTTTTGAACGGCGGCTTCGGGGAACTCCTCAACGCGCCCGATACTGCTTCGCAATGCGGCAACATCGAAGGCATGGCGCCGCGCCAGGACCGGATCGTTGCTTTCGAGCGCCTGCAATATTGCCGGTTCGATATCCCGGCGGCTGCAGCGCTCCAGAATGCCGAAATTCCAGGAATTGTCGCAGTCGATGCAGCGGTAGATCAACCAGGCGTCAATGCGCTTGCCATTGGCATTGACGCGGAATTTGCCGCTGCAGCGATAGGCTTTCAGGCCGCCGCAGCGATTGCAGTTGAGGTGAGGTCGAGGTGCGGTTTTGGGCGCGATCGCCCAGCGGATGCGCAGTATCGAAGGCATGCCGAAAAGCCCTTCCCGTCGGGAAGTTCGTCAGATCGGCGATATTGAGAACCCCTTGCGGGCACGGCGTGGCGAGAGACTGCGGCAGTTGGAAATCAGGTGTCGCGGGTGGTTATGCGCGACAGCGGTTCAGCAGTGCCAAACCGGTCTCGAACCGCCACCCTGAAGAACAGGTCATGTGAAAACAGGCACCGCGACTGCGACGCCCTGCTCTGTGTTGGGGGAGTTGACGAGACCGGCGGTTACGTAGGCAAAGTGAAGCTCGGAAAGGATTTCGGAACGACATCTCTAGCCGTGAGGTGCCTGGCGGACAAGCCTTCTTTCGGTAGACGCTACCGTCGCCGGAACAGTTGGGTTATGTTGAACACCCCAAACACTTCAAACGAGACCCCGTCATGCATTTCACGTCGCTGCTGATTTTTGCCGGCGCCCTGCTTGTTGCCGCCGGCTCGCCCGGCCCGTCGATCGCCGCTCTTGTGGCGCGGGTCATCGCAAAGGGCTTCCGCGACGTGTTTCCGTTCCTGCTTGCGATGTGGATCGGCGAAGCGATCTGGCTGTCTCTGGCGGTGTTTGGCCTCGCTGTGGTGGCGCAGACGTTCCATTATGCCTTTGTCGTCGTGAAGTGGGTCGGCGTCAGCTATCTCGGCTGGCTTGCCTGGAAGATGTGGACGGCACCGGTCGAGGCGAAGGAAGGTTCGCTGCCGCGCGAAGATTCTCCTGCCAAGCTGTTCTTTGCCGGCATGGCTGTGACGCTCGGCAACCCCAAGATCATGATGTTCTATCTGGCGCTGCTGCCGACCATCATCGACCTCGGTTCGGTCAGCATGGTCGGCTGGGTCGAGCTGACGGCGACCATGGCAGTGGTCCTGGTCGCCATCGATTTGACCTGGGTGCTCGCCGCATCGCAGGCGCGCAAGCTCTTGAGAAGCAAGCGGGCGATGAAGATCGCCAACCGCATCAGCGCCGGCACCATGGCCGGCGCTGCGGCGGCGATCGCGGCGCGATCTTGAGCCGGCGCGTCAACCCATTTCGATGATCGGCGCGATCTCGATACTAAAGGCTGGGTCGGTCAAGATAGGACAATCCTTGGCCTTGCCGACGGCATCGTCGATGTCTTTTGCTTCGATGATGGTGTAACCAGCGGTCGGATTGCTGCCGCCGTTGTTCTCGACCTTGCCGCCAGGCAGTACGGTCTTCGACATGCCGACTGGATTGCCACCGTCGACCACCGCTGAGCCAAGCTTGCCATACCAGCCGTTCCAGGCATCCATCGCTGCCTTCCGTTCGGCCTCCTCGGTCGGCATCTTGCCCGAGCCATGATAGACGTAGAGAAATTTCGCCATGTTCTCCTCCTCTGATCGGCGGCATCGAACCGGCATGCGGTCATGCCGCATGCCGATCATCTGACCAAACCGGCAAACAAGCAACGAGAATGCGAAGTAGCTAATATAATGTGCGGTTGGCCCGCAACGGCGGTGCCCTATCGAGCCATCGCGTGGTATTCATCGTTCGGCCGCATATCGATTGCCGATGCCAACCGGTTCGACATGTTGAAGAATGCCGCGGTCGAGGCGACATCCCATATGTCGCGGTCGGAAAAGCCGACTTGCCGCAGCGCCGCCCGGTCCGCTTCGACGATCTTTGCCGGCTGCTCGGTCAGCTTCACCGCGAATTCGAGCATGGCGCGTTGCCTGTCCGACAGCTTGGCGGCGCGAAAATTCATCACCATCATCTCGCCGAAGGCGGGGTCGCCGGAAAGCTGGCGCACCGCCGCGCCATGCGCGGCCAGGCAATAGTAACAATGGTTGACCGAAGAGACGGCGACCGCGATCATCTCGCGCTCGAGTTTCGACAGGCCGGATTCACCCAGCATCAAATCATTGTACATGTCGGTGAAAGCGCGCAGCTTCTTCTCGTCGAAGGCATAGACGAGTAGCACATTGGGAACGAGGCCGAGTTTCTCCCGGCATTTGGCGAAATAGGCCTTGGTCGCGTCGCTCAGCTCCGCCGGTGCCAGGTCAAGCGCGGTGATTTTGTCCGTCATGGCGGATTTCTCCTCGTTTTTCGCCAGGCTGCCGGTGAATTCCGACATTTCGTCGCAAGCCGTCAAACCTTTGTCGCCAAATACCCGTCATCTGTTAGCATAGCCGCAAAAACATGCGACGGGAGGGACTCATGGCCAGTGTAAAGTCAGCGAGCCGGTTGAAAAAAGCCGGCCTGACGAGGGGTGAAGCCGCGGGTGGCGAAAAGCCCGGCAGGCTTGCCGACTACCTGCTGGCCCGAGCTCCGGCCGAAGATGTCGCCGCCTACGACGTCATCGATCTCGAACGCGCTGCCGAACTCGCTGGCCGCGCAGTGGCCAGGCACAAGAAGGACGACTGCGTCGTTGCCATAGACGTCGATTCCGGTGTCGTCCGCCAGGGCCGGCCGATGACGGTGATCACCGTCGTCAACGACAACATGCCGTTCCTGTTTGATTCCGTCCTCGGCGAAATCACCGAGAGCGCGGGCGAGCCGCTGCTGGTTACCCACCCGGTCATAGTCGTCAGGCACGGCAAAAACGGCGTCGAGGAAATCCTCGGCGACGGGGGTTATGCCAAGGGCGACCACAGCCATGACCGGCTGAGCGTCATCCATGTCCATATCGGCCGCCTTTCGGCCGAGCAGGCTGAAGGTCTGGCCGCGCGCCTGACCAAGCTGCTCGGCCAAGTGCGCGCCGCCGTCACCGACTGGAAGCCGATGCTCGCCCGCCTCGACCAGGCGATCTCGGAATTCCGCTACTCGCCAGTGCCGCTCGACAAGGCCCATGTCACCGAGGCGATCGCCTTCCTCGAATGGCTGCGCGACGACAATTTCACCTTTCTCGGCATGCGCGAATTCAACTACACTGGCGGCGAGACGAGCGGCATGCTCGAGCGCGCCGAAAAGCCCGGCTTGGGCATCCTTTCCGATCCCGACGTGCTGGTGCTCAGGCGCGGCACCGAAGCGGTAAGCACGACGCCGGAAATCCGCGCCTTCCTGCATGGGCCGGAACCGCTGATTGTCACCAAGGCCAACGCCAAGTCATCGGTGCACCGCCGCATCTACCTCGACTACATCGGCGTCAAGACCTACACCGGCAAAGGCGTGCTTTCGGGCGAGCTCCGCATCGTCGGCCTGTTCACGTCGACTGCCTATACGCGCTCGGTGATGAAAATCCCCTATCTGCGCTCGAAGGCGGAAACCGTCATCGCCAAATCCGGCTTCAATCCAAGCGACCATTCCGGCAAGGCATTGATCAACGTGCTGGAGAGCTATCCGCGCGACGAGCTGTTCCAGGTTCCGGTGCCGATCCTGCGCAAGCATGCCGAAGCCATCCTGGGCTTGATCGAGCGGCCGCGCGTCAGGGCATTGGTGCGTGTCGACCAGTTCGACCGCTTCGTCTCCGTGCTCGTCTTCGTGCCGCGCGACCGTTACGACAGCGTCGTGCGCGAGAAGATCGGCACGTATCTGAAGACCGTCTTCGAAGGCCGGCTGTCGGCCTATTATCCGGCGTTCCCGGAAGGCGGGCTGGCGCGTGTCCATTTCATCATCGGCCGCTCCGGCGGCAAGACGCCGAAGGTCGAGCAGGCGACGATCGAGGCGGCGATCCGCGACATCGTACGGACCTGGGACGATGCACTGCGCGAGACCGCGACAGAGACCGGCGCCGATGCGAGACTCACGGCCATCGCCTCGCGTTTTTCGGAAAGCTATCGCGACAGTTTTCCGCCGGCCGTGGCGCTGGCCGACGCCGGGCGCATCGCCAAGCTCGATGCGTCAAATCCGATCGCCATCGACTATTACCGTCACGCCGTCCAGAAGCCGCATCAGGCGGCACTGAAGATCTATCACCACGGCAGCCCGGTGGCGCTGTCGCGGCGTGTGCCGGTGTTGGAAAACATCGGTTTCCGCGTCATCAGCGAGCGCACTTTCGAGGTCGGCGACAATCAATCCGGCATGGTCTTCATCCACGACATGGAACTCGAGAACAGCTACGGCAGGCCGATCGACCTCGGCAATGGCGGCGCGCTGTTCGAGGATGCGTTCCTTTCCGTCTGGCGCGGCGATGTCGACAATGACGGCTATAACGGCCTTGCCCAGACCGCCGGCCTGTGGTCGGGCGAGATCACCGTCCTGCGCGCCTATGGCCGCTATCTGCAGCAGGCCGGTATCCCGCAGAGCCAGGATTTCATCGCCGCCGCGCTCAATCGCTATCCCGAGATCGCCCGCGGCCTGCATGCGCTGTTCGTCGCCCGCCTCGGCCCGACGGCGGAAACGGAAGGTGTCGTCCAGGCCAAACATTTGAAGGCCAAGATCACGGATGCGCTGGAAGACGTTCCCAACATCGATGACGACACCATCATCCGCCGTTATCTGAACCTGATCGAGGCCTCGCTGCGCACCAACCATTTCGTTGCCGATACGAAAGAGAAAGGCCAATCGCTGGCGATCAAGCTCGATTCGCAATCGGTGGACGGGCTGCCGGCGCCGCGGCCATGGCGGGAGATCTTTGTCTATGGCTCTGAGGTCGAGGGTGTGCATCTGCGCTTCGGCCCGGTCGCGCGCGGCGGCCTGCGCTGGTCGGACCGTGCCCAGGACTATCGCACCGAAGTACTCGGCCTGGTCAAGGCACAGCAGGTCAAGAATGCGGTGATCGTACCGGTTGGCGCCAAGGGCGGTTTCTACCCGAAAAAGCTGCCGATGAGTGCCGGGCGCGACGCCATTTTCGAGGCCGGCACAGCCGCCTACAAGAATTACGTTTCCAGCCTGTTGTCGATCACTGACAATATCGGCCTGGACGGCGTCATCCCGCCGGCGGGCGTGGTGCGGCGCGACCAGGACGATCCCTATTTCGTCGTTGCCGCGGACAAGGGCACGGCGACCTTCTCGGACATCGCCAACGCCATCAGTGAAAAGCACGGCTTCTGGCTCGACGACGCTTTCGCCAGCGGCGGTTCGGCCGGTTACGACCACAAGAAGATGGGCATCACCGCCAAGGGCGCCTGGGAAGCGGTCAAGCGGCATTTTCGCGAGATGAACCGCGACATCCAAACCACTCCGTTCACCGTCGTCGGCGTTGGCGACATGTCGGGCGACGTGTTCGGCAACGGCATGCTGCTGTCGGAGCAGACCCGGCTGATCGCCGCCTTCGATCATCGCGACATCTTCATCGATCCCGATCCCGACATGGCGGCTTCGATGGCCGAGCGCCGGCGTATGTTCGCTCTCGCCCGCTCAAGCTGGCAGGATTATGACAAGACGAAACTGTCCGAAGGCGGCATCATCGTCTCGCGCAGCCAGAAGTCGATCACCTTGCCGGCCGCCGCGGCTGCAGCGATCGGCCTCGGCAAGACAACGGCCACGCCGGTCGAGATCATGAGTGCCATCCTCAAGGCGCCGGCAGACCTTTTGTGGTTCGGCGGCATCGGCACCTATGTCAGGGCATCGGGCGAGACCAACCAGGATGTCGGCGACCGTGCCAATGACGCGATCCGCATCACCGCGCTCGACCTGCGCGCCAAGGTGATCGGTGAGGGCGCCAATCTCGGCGTCACGCAACGGGCGCGCATCGAATTCGGATTGAGTGGCGGCCGCTGCAACTCAGATGCGATCGACAATTCGGGCGGCGTGAACTGTTCCGACGTCGAGGTCAACATCAAGATCGCGCTGGCTTCCGCGATGCGCAAGAGATCGTTGACCCGGCCGGCGCGCAACAAATTGCTGGCCGAGATGACCGATGAGGTCAGCGCCCTGGTGCTGTCCAACAATTACCAGCAGACGCTGGCGCTGTCGCTTGCCCGCAAGCGCGGCCTCGCCGACATCGCCCATCAGAGCCGCTTCATGGCGGCGCTGGAGGCGCGCGGACTGCTCGACCGTGCCGTCGAGGCGCTGCCGTCGCCGGCGGCCCTTGTCGAGCGCGAGACGCGCGGCGAGCCGCTGACCCGGGCCGAGCTCGGCGTGCTGCTTGCCTATGCCAAGATCGTGCTGTTTTCCGATATCGTCGCCAGCGACGTCCCGGACGATCCGCATTTCGACCGCGACCTGATGGGTTACTTTCCCGAGCGCATGGCAAAGAAATATGCTGCGGAAATCCACGGCCATCGGCTGCGCCGCGAGATCATCGCCCGTGTCGTCGCCAATGATCTGGTCAATCGCGGCGGCCCGTCCTTCGTCAACAGGCTGCAGGAAACAACCGGCCGCAGTGCCGCCGATGTCGTGCGCACCTTCGCCGTGGTGCGGGACGGCTTTGCGCTGCCGGCGCTCTACCGGCAGATCGACGCGCTCGACAACCAGATCGACGGGCAAATCCAGCTCGACCTTTATCAGGCGGTCAGCCGGCTGATCTATGTGACGAGCGGCTGGTACCTGAAGAACGATGCCGGCACCGCGCCGCTCGGGCAGCGGATCGCCGAGTTGCAGGAGGCGCGCAAGGCGCTGGAGCCGAAGCTGGTTTCGCTGCTGCCGGCCTTCTCGCGCGAGCGGATCGAGGAGCGGCGGCACAATCTGTCGAAGGGCGGCGCGCCGGGGAGCCTTGCCGAACAACTGGCGTTGACCGATGTGGCGGAACTCATCCCCGACATTGCCCTGGCGGCTCGGACGGCGAATGCCGGCATCGTCGCTGCCGCCAAGGCATTTTTCGCGGTCAGCGATGTCTTTCGCATCCCGCGCGTCGAAGATGCGGCGCGCTCGATCACGCCCTCGGATTATTACGATCAACTGGCGCTTTCCCGTGCCACCGACACGATCGGCGCGGCCAGGCGCGGCATCGCCGTGGCGGCACTCACCAGCCATGCCGAGGCGGCGGATCCGGTGACGGCATGGCTGGAGGCCGGCGGCGAACGGGTCGGACGCATCCGCGAGCGGCTGCAGGCGCTGACCGAGGGCGGCGACATCACCGTGTCGCGGCTGTCGGTGGCGTCCGGCCTGATGAGCGATCTGACGGGGCTGTGAGACGTCTTCCATATCGCGCGGGATTGCCGGGAAGAACTGCGCAATAGAGCGAACGGCGCGCTGCTTTGGGGAGCGCCGGAGCATGATGCCGAACCTAACGATCGGCTTTTGGACAAGATCGTGCTCAACAACAAGACGAAGCGTCATTCCGATTCGGTCGGCATTGAGCAAGCTCCAGCGGAGGGGACATGGCTGAGATGGCAGTGCAGCGGGCGTCGGGACGCGGCATCTGGGGATGGATGCTGTTCGACTGGGCGGCACAGCCGTTTTTCACGGTCGTCACCACCTTCATCTTCGGTCCGTATTTCGTTTCGCGCATGGCCAGCAATCCCGAGACCGGGCAAGCGGCCTGGGGCTACGGCATTGCCGCCGCCGGCCTCGTCATTGCCGTTTTGTCGCCGGTGCTCGGTTCGATCGCCGACCAGACAGGACCGCGAAAGCCGTGGATAGCCTTCTTCGCCGCGGTCAAGATCACCTGCCTCACCCTGCTGTGGTTCGCCGCGCCCGGCTCTGATCTTTTTCTGGTCGTGGCGTTGTTCTCGCTGGCGTCGGTCGCGGCGGAATTCTCGACCGTGTTCAATGATTCGATGATGCCCCGCCTGGTGCCGAAGAGCGACATCGGCAGGATCTCGAACATGGCCTGGGGGCTCGGCTATCTCGGCGGCATGATCGCACTGATCTTCGTCGTTACCGTCATGGCCGGCTCGCCTGAAACCGGCAAGACCGTTGTTGGGCTGGACCCGATCTTCGGCCTCGATCCCAGGCTCGGCGAGGACGCGCGCGCCACCGGACCGTTGTCGGCGGCCTGGTATTTCCTGTTCATCCTGCCGATGTTCTTCTTCACCCCCGATGCAATCAAAGGCATTCCAATCGGGCCGGCGGTGCGCGAGGGACTGTCGGAACTGAAGTCGACGCTGGCCGAAGTGCGCAAGCGCAGCGGCATTTTTCGCTTTCTCGTCGCCCGCATGATCTATCAGGACGGCGTCAACGCGCTGCTGGCGTTGGGCGGAACGTTTGCGGCGGCAATGTTCCATTGGTCGATTACCGAGATCGGCCTGTTCGGCATCATCCTCAACGTCGTCGCCATAGTCGGATGCCTGGTTGCCGCACGCCTCGACACGGCGCTGGGTTCCAAGTCCATAGTGATGATTTCGCTGGTCATGCTGAGCATCGCCACGCTCGGCATCGTCTCGACCGGCCCGGGCTATACGCTGTTCGGCGCCTGGGTGATGCCCGGACTGGACGGCGGCGGATTGTTCGGCACGGCGGCGGAAAAAGCCTACATTTTCTACGGCCTGCTGATCGGGCTTGCTTTCGGGCCGGTGCAGGCTTCGTCGCGCTCCTACATGGCGCGCAGCGTCTCCGCGGCCGAATCGGGCCGCTATTTCGGCATCTATGCACTGGCCGGCCGAGCAACCAGTTTTGCCGCACCCTTCATGGTGGCCACGATCACCCTGGCCAGCGGCTCGGCGCGGGCCGGCATGGTGGCGATCGTGCTGTTCCTCGGAGCGGGCATGGCGATCCTGATCGGCACGCCCTATCCGGCGGATCGGCCGGCGGAGTGATCTGCTCGTCCCCTCTCCCACAGAGGGAAGGGAGGGAGTTCAATGCCTGAAATGCCTCACGCCGGTAAACACCATGGCGATGCCGTGAGCATCGGCGGCGGCGATGACATCGTCGTCGCGCATCGAGCCGCCGGGCTGAATGATGGCGGTGGCGCCGGCTTCGATTGCCGACAAAAGCCCATCCGCGAACGGGAAAAAGGCATCCGAGGCGACGACAGAGCCCTTGGTCAAAGGCTCCGTCAGACCGGCAGCCTCGGCCGCGTCGAGCGCCTTGCGCGCGGCGATGCGCGAGGAATCGACCCGGCTCATCTGGCCGGCGCCGATGCCGACTGTAGCGCCATCCCTGGCATAGACGATGGCGTTCGACTTGACGTGCTTTGCCACGCGAAAGGCGAATTTCAGATCGGCCAATTCGGCCGGCGTTGGAGCGCGGCTGGTCACCACTTTCAGGTCGAGGTCATCGACCACTGCATTGTCGCGGCCCTGGACCAGCAAGCCGCCGGCAACCGATTTCAAGCCAAGGCCCGCCGCGCGCGGGTCGGGCAGGCCGCCGGTAACCAGCAGGCGTAGATTCTTCTTGGCGGCAATGATGCGGACTGCTTCCTCGGACGCCTCTGGTGCGATGATCACTTCGGTAAAGGTCTTGACGATCTCTTCGGCGGTTCCGGCGTCGAGGATGCGGTTCATGGCGACGATGCCGCCGAAGGCAGAGACCGGATCGCAGGCCAGCGCCTTGGCATAGGCCGCGTGCAGCGAAGCGGCTTCGGCGACGCCGCACGGGTTGGCGTGCTTGATGATGGCAATTGCGGCGGAGCGGGTCGGATCGAATTCGCCGACCAGCTCGAAGGCGGCGTCGGTGTCGTTGATGTTGTTGTAGGAAAGCTGCTTGCCCTGGAGCTGGCGCGCCGTAGCGACGCCCGGCCGCCTGTCGCCATTGACATAGAAGCCGGCGCCCTGATGTGGGTTTTCGCCATAGCGCATCACCGATTGCAGCTTGCCGCCGAAGGCGCGCCATGTCGGATGCTCGATCTCGAGCGCCTCGGCGAACCATCCCGAGATCGCCGCGTCGTAGGTGGCAGTACGGGCAAAGGCCTTGGCTGCCAGCTTCTTGCGGAAATCCAGCGACAGCGAGCCGAAATTCATCTCCAGCGCGTTGAGCACCGAGGCATAGTCGTCAGGGTCGGTGACGATACCGACATAGGCGTGGTTCTTGGCCGAGGCACGGATCATCGCCGGGCCGCCAATATCGATGTTCTCGACGATCGCCGCGTAGTCGGCGCCGGAGCGGCGCACCTCTTCGAATGGATAGAGATTGGAGACGACGAGATCTATAGGCTCGATGCCGTGGTCGCGCATCGCAGCGGCGTGCTCGGGATCGTCGCGCACGCCGAGCAGTGCGCCATGCACCGACGGGTGCAGCGTCTTGACGCGGCCGTCCATGATCTCGGGAAAGCCGGTGAGCTCGGATACGTCGCGCACGGCCATGCCGGCCTCGGCGATCGCCTTTGCGGTGCCGCCGGTCGAAACCAGCTCGACGCCGGCCGAAGCCAGCGCCTTGGCGAAGTCGATCAGGCCGGTCTTGTCGAAGACGGAGAGCAGCGCGCGACGGATCGGAACAAGGTCGGGCGCGGGAATGTTCTTGGCGGCGACGGCCATGGGCTGGCGGCCTTTCCAGTTCTGGTTGGAGAGCGTCCGCGGGCCGTAGCACATGAGGCCCGGAAATCAAGCAGCAAGGCTTGATCAGTGTTTGCCGTTGCCGCTGGCTTCGGCTTTTTCCGGATGACCACCGATAGTAGTCCGCGTGAATTGCCAGTGGACCTCGAAAATCTCCGAGGCTTTGAACGCAAGCACGATCTGCCGGCTGCGGCGCGGGCCGCCGAGCCCGGCGAAATAGATCGATTCCTCGACCTCGGGTGCCACTTCGGTGGAGGTAAACACCCAGGTGTCGGCATGGTCGGCGGCCAGCACCAGACGGTCATGCTCATCCTGGAGCAGGTTTATGTCGGGATGGACATGGAAACGCACCGTGACGAAATCACGGCCATTGTTGCGGATAGAGGCGCCGCCCGGCCGCAGGAAGCGGTCCCTGCCGGCAAGCACATTGCCTTCGGTCGATAATTTCAGCTCGCGCTCATGCAGGAAGCCGAAGCGCGCGACATAGCCGTCATGGCGGGCGATGAAGCCCTGGCTGCCCTTCTGGTCGGTGCGCTTGCAAGGCACGTGCTGCGGCCCGCCGATCAAAGGCGTGCCGAGCAGGTCGTTGACGCGCAGGGAGTGGTTGAAGCGCGCCGACGACGTGTCGTTGATGGTGGCGGTCGAGTGGGCGGCGGTGGCGCGGGCAAGCGGCCGGAATTCGGCGGCGCCATAGGTGTCTATGCCGGCGTTGACGATATAGTGCTGGCGGCCCGACGACAATTCGAAGGCGAGGCACCCGGCGTGAGCGGAATTGGACACGTCGACGGGCGGCGGCGGTCCGGTATCGGCGATCACGGTGACACCCCCCATCGACAGGCGCTCATAACCCGAATGCGGCGCGTGCAGCAATGGTGCGCCGGCGGTGTCGTCGTGATGCAGGATGCTGGCGATACGGTCGTGGATGGTGGCGCCCATGCCGTTGAAGCGGGCAAGGCTGCCATCCTGATGGCGAAAGAAGCGCAGCGCCGGCAGCATCCGGTCGATGGCGCCGATCAGGGCGGCCGGCGGTGTCTCGGCCTGATTGGCGTATGTCTGGCGCAACGGCAGAAGGTCGGCGAGGATTTCAAGCACGGCCATCGGATTGCGCGAGATATGGCCGCCGTCAGGCAGGATCTGGCGGTCGATCTCGTCGGCGAGACTGCGGGTGGCACCGCGCAGCGCCGAGGCCGGCGCCGGCAGCGACAAAGCGGCAAAGGCCAGCGCAATGCGCGCGCGCAGCCTGTCCTTGCCGTCCGGCATCTCGCGCGCCATGGCGCGCAGATAGCGGATCTGGACGGCAAGCGATTTCAGGAAGGCGCGGTAGAACGGAAATTCGGCGCCCTGCAACACGATCGAGGAATGCTGCAGCCAGGCAATGACGCGCTTGGCCGTCGTGCCGGGCTCCCAGGCGACGCCGGAAATATGGCTGCCATGGATTGCAATCCAATCGGAAACCAACGCCCGCGCGTTGGCGGCGGCGAGTTCGGTACCCGCGGCACGCATGTGGCGCAGCCAGCGAAAGCCATGCAGCGTCTTTTGCCAGCCGGGATTGGGCACGTCGATCTGGAAGGGCGATTTGCCGCCGGTCTCGACCAGATGCCCCGAAAGCGGATAGCGGCCGTAATAGATCTCGAGCGCGATCTGAGGATCGGCGAGGCGCAGGTCCGGCGGGGCGATCAGGACGCGCTCCGGCGTGCGGCCTGAGTAGCGCCAGCGATAGAGTGGCCCGGCACGCAAGCGCCGGCGCGCCTTGCGCCAGAACTCCCTCGCGACAAGCGTCCACAGACGCGTCGTGTTACCGGCAGCGATTGCCAAAATCTCTCCTGATCGTCCTCACCCAGGCACAAGTTTATATGATTCAAGAACTTGTGCGAAGGCGAATTCCGCGGCAGCGTGGCCGTTCAGCCTGTTTTCCGTGCCTCCTCGCTCCAAAAGGCCGGACGCGCTTCGAGTTCTGCCCTTAGCCGGCTCTGCGCATGCGGGCGGCGAAGAAGCCGTCCAGCCCGGAACGGGCAGGGGAGCCAAGCTCCAGGTCGGCAGGCGTGGTGCGCAACGTGCCTTGCGGCGTCAGGAACGGGTCGATGCCGGCGATCTCACCCGGCCGAAGCGGGTCGTCGATGATTTCCGCATTGCCGGCGAGAAAGTCGCGATAAAGCTCTTCGCCTTCGAGCGGATCGAGCGAGCAGTTGGAAAAGACGATGCGACCGCCAGGCTTGACCAGGGTGACGGCCCGGACAAGCAGCCGGCGTTGCAGGTCGGCCAGTTTTTCGACGTCGGCCGCCGTCTTCGTCCAGGGGACGTCGGGATGCCGCCGTACCGTGCCGGTCGAAGAGCAAGGTGCGTCGAGGAGGACGGCGTCGAAGCGGTCCTTCGGCTCGTATTTGAGCAGATCGGCCTGCACTATCTCCGCGGCCAGGCCGAGCCGTTCGAGGTTCTGCGTCAGCCGTGCCAGCCGCGTTTTGGATATGTCGAGCGCGGTGACGTGGGCGCCGGCGAGGATCAACTGGGCGGTCTTGCCGCCCGGCGCGGCACAGAGGTCGGCGATTCGCAAACCATTGATGTCGCCGAACAGCCGGGCCGGCAGGCTGGCCGCCGCGTCCTGAACCCACCAGGCGCCTTCCGCGAAACCTGGCAGTTCGGTCACGGAAGCGCTGAGCTTTTCCACGCGCACTGTGCCGGTCGGCAAGACGAAGCCACCGAGCCGTTCGGCCCACAGCGCCGGGTCCGACTTGACGGTGAAATCGACCGGCGCCTCGTGGCGCTGGGCGAGCAGTATCTGCCTGGTCTTGTCGAGGCCGTAGACCGTTTTCAAACGGTCGGAAAACCATTTTGGCGCCTCGTCGGTGGCCGCAACCGCCGCCGCGAGCTCATCCTGCTTGGCCCGCGCCAACGTACGCAGTACGCCGTTGACGAGGCCGGAAAAGCGCGCCGTGCGCGGATCGGACTTGGCATGCGTCACGGCGAGGTCGACGGCGGCGCTGTCGGGAACATCGAGGAACAGGATCTGCGCCGCCGCCACATGCAAGATGTGCGAAAGCGCCGTGGCGTTGGGCGGCAGCGGCTTTTCCAGGCGGCGGGCCAACAGGCCTGATATGGTCATGCGGTAGCGCAGCGCGGTGACCAGAATGGCGCGCACCAGGGCGCGGTCGCGCAGGTCGAGCGCCTTGTATTGCGGATGGCCGTTTTCATGGTCGGTCAGCCCGTCGAGCGGCGTTCTCGCGTCGATGACGGCGGCAAGCAGCCGCGCGGCTGCCTTGCGCGCGGCGAGACCGCGAGCTTCTGAAGCCTCACTGTGAGTTGGCCTCATTGTGCCGGCGATCGGTTGACTAGTTTAAATATGGCGCTGACAAAATCTTCTTTGCTTCCTAGGGGTGAGGTCACCTGAATGTAGTCTTTCTCAACCTTGTCAACATAGTCCGCGACTTGCTTTGGAGATGCACCATCCCCGACAAGTCGGACGATGTGGTGGAGATAGGTGTCATATTCGTTTTCAGGAAGCGGACGAAATTCCAGTTCACTTGATGTTTCCATGTTCGCCATCGGTATGCCGATAGGGTTCCAGTGCCTTGCACAAAGATCGCGTATTTCCGCCAGCGAGATCCCGCCTTTTTTGTCTGTCGCGCTCGTCACGACCACGGACCTTTAGGCCCGGTCGGATTGCGTCCCCAGGGATTGGGTTTCGGCCTGGCCGGCTCGGCCGGCCTTTCGGGCCGGGCGGCCCTTTCCCACGGACCCGACGGCTGCTGCCCGATCCCGTCCGGCGCCGGGCTTGGCGTCGCGGCCGCTTCGGGTGCGCCGGCCATCTGTTGCGCCATCCGCTGCAGAGCGGCGATGCGGTTTTCGGTGCTCGGGTGGGTGGAGAACAAATTGTCCATGCGCTCGCCGGAAAGAGGATTGATGATGAAGAGATGGGCGGTTGCCGGATTGCGCTCGGCATCCGGGTTGCGGATGCGTTCGGCGCCACGGGCGATCTTGTCAAGCGCCGAGGCGAGCCACAGCGGGTGTCCACAGATTTCGGCACCGCGCCGGTCGGCCTCGTATTCGCGAGTGCGGCTCACCGCCATCTGCACGATCATGGCGGCCAAAGGCGCGACGATCATTGCCACCAGCACGCCGACGATGCCGAAGGAATTGTTGTTGTCGCGGTTACCGCCGAAGAAAAAGGCGAAATTGCCGAGCATCGAAATTGCGCCGGCGAAGGTCGCGACGATCGTCATGGTCAGCGTATCGCGGTGCTGCACATGGGCGAGCTCGTGCGCCATCACCGCCGCGACTTCTTCATGCGATAGCCGCTCGAGCAGGCCAGTGCTGGCGGCGACAGCGGCATTTTGCGGATTGCGGCCGGTGGCGAAGGCATTGGGCTGCGGATTGTCGATGAGATAGGTCCTCGGCATCGGCAGACCGGCGCGTCGGGCGAGGCCCTGCACGATGGCGTAATATTCAGGCGCGTTGCTTTCGTCGACCTCGATCGCTCGGTGCATCGCCAGCACCATCTTGTCGGCGTTCCAATAGCTGAACAGATTGGTGCCGGCAGCGATCAGCAAGGCGATCATCATGCCGCCGGATCCGCCGACCAGATAGCCGACGCCCATGAACAGGGCCGTCATTGCGGCCAAAAGCATGGCGGTGCGAAGGGTGTTCATTGTCTGCTCCGTTCTGCCCAACAAAGGGGTCGATCCCTTGTGGACCCATCGCTATATGATGGGAAACAGCGGTTCTCGTTTCAATCGGGGCCTGTTTCAATCTGCCGGAAGATCGCATGATCGACGAATCCAACCAAACACAGGCTCACCACGCGCCGCAAAAGGCGCTGACGCCGGCAGCCCGGCGTGCCTTGGCCGAGGCCGAGGCCCGGCGGCAAAAATATCGCGAGACAGAAGCCACGCTGCCGAGGGAGATCGGCGGGCGCGGCGGCAAGGAGCCTGGCCGCTACGGCGACTGGGAGGTCAAGGGCCTGACCAGCGACTTTTAGCCCAGGCAGGGGCGCCAAACTATACAGGCTGCGTCGTCCGCTCCGCTTCGATGGCAATCCAGCCGCTGGCATCGACGGCGATGCCGATCGCGTCATAGCCGGGGATAGCGGCATGCGGCGTCTGCAAAGAATGCCGGTGCGTGGCACTGATCACCACGATTGCGGCGCCCGCGGCTTCGGCTGCCGCTATGCCGGCCGGCGCGTCCTCGAAGACGAGGCAGTCGCGCACATCGACGCCGAGCCGTTCGGCCGCCAGCCGGAAGCAGTCGGGCGCCGGCTTGCCGCGGGCCACGTCCTCCGCCGCAACGATCACGGCGGGAGCCGGAATGCCGGCGGCCTGCAGGCGCAGCAAGGCAAGTTCGCGCGGCGCGGAGGTGGCGATCGCCCAACTCTCAGGCGGCAGCGATGCGAGGAACGCCGCGGCGCCGGCAATCGGGCGAATACCCTCGACGTCGGCTGCCTCGGCCTGCAAAAGCGCATCGGCTTCGCGGGCAGGATCGACGCCTGGCAGCGCCAGCCGGCCGATGGTCTCGATCGCCCGCACGCCGTGGATGGTCGGCAGGAATGCGGCGACGTCAAGACCTTGCCGATGCGCCCAAGCTGCCCAGACCCTTTCCGCCGCGGCGATCGAATTGAGAATCGTGCCGTCCATATCGAACAGGAAGGCCGCAAATTTTCTGCCTGCAAACATCGGTTTTCCCGGGTCATCCTGGAGGGGTTATTTCGAAAGACGCGTGTCGATCGACCGTAACGTTGCCGCGTCCGTATGGGAAGCCGCGAGGCGTCGTTTTCGACGTTCGCAAGGAACCGCCGCGCACTCTCCCGCGTTGACCAGCACTATCTTCCATGACGATCGTAGGGGGACGGCGATGCTGATCAGGCTCGGCTATGAAATTGGCATTGAATGCGCTGCAGCCACGCCGGTCATTTCGCTGCTCGAGATCCACAGGGATCGCCAGGCCGACATCAAGCGGCAAACGCGCGTGCTGACCTCGCCGTCGGTCCCGACCAGGGTCTACCACGATCTTTTCGGCAATAGCTGCCGCCGCTTCACGGCGCCGGCCGGAAGTTTTCGCATCCTCTATGACGCGGTGGTCGAGGACAGCGGTGAGACGGACGAAGTCAACGCGTTGGCCAGGGAAGTTCCGGTCGCCGAATTGCCGGACGAGGTGCTCGGCTATCTGCTCGGCAGCCGTTATTGCGAGACCGACCATCTCGGCGACCTGGCCTGGCAACTGTTCGGCCAGCTTCCGCCGGGCTGGGCGCGGGTGCAGGCGATCGTCGACTATGTCCACAACCGCCTGTCCTTCGGCTACGGTTATGCGCGCTCGACCCGCACGGCGGCGCAGGCGCATGAGGAACGCGTCGGCGTCTGCCGCGACTTTGCCCATCTGGCGATCACGCTCTGCCGCTGCATGAATATCCCGGCCCGCTACGTGAACGGCTATCTCGGCGATATCGGCGTGCCCGCCGATCCGGCGCCGATGGACTTCTCGGCCTGGATGGAAGTGTTCCTCGACGGCAAGTGGTACACGTTCGATCCTCGCCACAACGTGCCGAGAATCGGCCGTGTCGTCATTGCGCGTGGCCGCGACGCCACCGACGTGCCGCTGTTGCACAGTTTCGGCCCGCACCGGCTCAGCCTGTTCAAGGTCTGGACCTACGAACAGGAAGGCAACCTGTTCAAGCCGCCCTATCGCGGCCTCGACAGGACCGTCACCGCACGGATGCTGGCCTAATCCTCCCGGAGACGTTCACAGCCCATGTTTCCACGTCCCGCCATCGCGGTCGTGCTGATCCGGTTCGAGACATCTCTTCTGTACCGGATCGGGACGCCATCCGGCCGTTCCGAATTGCGAGCCGGATCGTGGTAAGCGCTTTGTGAACAAAGCCGCGCCGACGCGGCTTTCGTTTACCCGCTGTTTACCTTGTCGCTGCTCGAGACCGTTTGGAAACAATGGCCTGAGCGGGGGCTGCTCGCTTTCCCGCGCCCGGCGGCGCGATCCGGCCGGATTCCTGCAATGCGCGTTCGGACAGCTGCAGGCTGTGGCGAATGGAGGCGGAAGGAATGCGGCGTTTCGGGGGTCTTGTTCAGGCGATCGGCGGCTTTGCCGGGGATCGCAGCGGAAATTTCGCGGTGCTGTTTGGTATAATCGGCTCAGTACTGGCGCTGAGCGTCGGCTTTGCCGTCAACGTCTCCCAACTCTACAATGTGAAATCGAGCCTGCAAGGCATCGTCGATGCTGCGGTCACCTCGACGGCCCGCGACCTGACGACCAGCGTCATCAGCGAGGCTGACGCCAGCAAATCGGTGCAGGCCTTTCTCGATGCCAACAGCACGGCGGGTATCCTGCAGGACAATCAGATCGTTCTCGACAAACTGACTGTCGACCGAATCGCCAAGACCGTTCAGGCGGACGTTCATGTCAATGTCAGCTATTATTTCCCGCTTTTCAGCACGGGTAGCATGCAGCGCGTTCCCGCATCGACGACGGCTCTCTATTCGGACAAGCAGATCGAAGTCGCGATGATGCTCGATGTTACCGGCTCGATGGCAGGCCAGAAAATCATCGATCTGCGGACGGCTGCGGCGAATGCTGTCGACAGCTTCCTGGGCGGTCAGGACCCGTCCAAACCGCGCGTGCGGGTTGCCATCGTGCCTTATGCCAATTCGGTGAATGCCGGTACACTTGCCACCAGCAGCGTCTATGTGGAAACCACCGCCAGCCAACGCAAACAGGCGCCGGCCAATGACGCCGTGCAGTATGTCTCGGGCTTCATCCGTCCCGATAATTGCGCCACCGAACGCAAGGGGACCTACCAGTATTCGGACGCAGGCCCCGACGCCAGCATGGTCAACCGCGACTACCTGCTGTCGTCCTTCGCCTGGCAAACCGGCACCGCCGCCTGCCCGGCCGCCACGCTGATGCCGCTGACGGCCGATGCGACGGCGCTCAAGACGGTCATCAAGAATTTCGTCGCCTCCGGCGGCACTGCCGGCCATATCGGCGTGCAGTGGACCTGGTACATGCTCTCGGAGAACTGGGGGAGCATAATGAGAACTTCGCAGCGGCCGGCCAAGATGGATCCAAAAAAGGTCGCCAAAATCGCGATCCTGATGACCGACGGCGAATTCAACCTGTCCTACTTCGATGCGAGCACGGTGAGCGACGTTTACAATGACGCCGGCAAGGAGCCGACCCGCACGGCAGCCAAGAAACTTTGCGCTGCGATGCGCGACAAGGGCATCGAGATCTTCACTATTGGGTTTGACCTAAACGAAACGAATGCCAAGGCGACGCTCCAGGATTGCGCGAGCCCGGACACCACCAAGATCAAGCACTTCTACCAAGCTGCCAATGGAACCGAACTCAACCAGGCTTTCCAGGACATAGCGCGCAACGTCGAGATGTTGAGTGTAACCAAATAAGGGACAACAGCCCAAAAAGGAAAAGGCCGCCGCTTCTTGCGAAGTCGGCGGCCTTCCGTGTTTCCGTCCATGGCGCGGCTCCTGGCTGCGACGGTTGGTCGCCAGCCGCGCATCTCGCGCCTTAACGGGAAGACTGCTTCCCGAAAGTGCGATCCGCTGAGGCCACGTTCTGGAAAACGAAATCACTCGACATCGGATCACCTCCTTTCGATTTGTTGAACACTTGCTCATGATGGGGTGTCATCCGGCAAATGGCAAGGCGGGGCACTCGAAAATCCTGAACAAGCGTGCTTGTGCACTCGGGCGGCTTGCGGCCGGCCGATCCGGCAGGCAAGATCGAGCCGCGATTGTTCCGGGCCGCTTTTTGCCGGGTAAGGGAGGATGGGGATGGAGGCAGCCGAAAGAGCGGCCCGGATTGTTCGGACGGTCATTGAAACGCTGAAACCGGGTTTCGCGGTGAGGCTGTGGACAGGCGAGCGGATCGGCCCGGCTACCGGCCCGGTGCTCACTATCAACGACCAGGACATCGTCTGGCAGATCGTACGTCGGCCCTCTTTATCGACGCTGATCGAGATGTGGATTGCCAAGGCGGTCGACGTCGAAGACGGATCGCTGTTCGATTTCTACGCCTTGCCCACGCATGGCAAGCTCAGGACGAAGCTCAAGACGTTGCCGAAGCTGGCGATCCTGCGCGACCTGCCGGCGGTGCTGTTTTCGCGAAAACAGATGACGGCGCGAACCGATCTTTCCGGCCGCAATCCTTACGTCAGCGGGTCGAGCAAGGAGGCGATCCAGCATCACTACGATATTTCCAACGCATTCTACCGGCTCTTCCTCGACGAGCGCATGGTCTATAGCTGCGGCTATTTCAAGGATTTCGCCAACGATATCGATCAGGCCCAAAGAGACAAGCTCGACCATATCTGCCGCAAGCTTCGGCTGAAGCCCGGCGAAAAACTGCTCGACATCGGCTGCGGCTGGGGAGCGATGCTCATCCATGCGGTGAAGAATTATGGCGTCGTCGGCCACGGCGTTTCGCTATCGGAGGCACAGACCGAGCTCGCCCGCGAACGCATCCGCGCCGCGGGGCTGGAGGACCGCATCACCATCGAGATCAAGTCCTATGCCGAGCTGTCCGGCTCCTTCGACAAGATCTCGTCGATCGGCATGTTCGAGCATCTGGGACTTGCCAACCATGCGGCCTATTTCTCGAGGATCCATCGCCTGCTCAAGCCCGGCGGCATCTATCTGCACCACGCCATCACCCGGCGCGACAAGGGCAACATGAAGAAGACGCTGCGCAAGGGGCCGGAATTCAAGGCGCTGATCAAATACATTTTTCCGGGCGGCGAACTCGATACGATCGGCATGACGCTCGGCAATCTCGAGGCGCACGGCTTCCTCGTCTACGACGTCGAAAACTTGCGCGAGCACTATGCGCGCACCTGCAGGCTATGGGCAGAGCGTCTCCACGCACGCTTTGACGAAGCCATCGCTGAGGTCGGCGAAGCCAAGGCGCGGCTCTGGCTGCTTTATCTCACCGGCTGCTCGATTACTTTCGAACGTGCATCGGCGCAGGTTTTCCAGACCGTCGCCACAAGGCGCGCGCGTGGGCCGAGCGGCCTGCCGCCGACGCGGGCGGATTTGTACCGATAGCTACAGGAGGCGCATCGTGGCGCCGATCTCGACGCGGGCCGGTCGGTCGACGGTGCAGTAGACGCCGAGATTATGGGCGTTGTGGCGGACCAGGCTGCGCAGGATTGCCGGGTCGTGGTCGAACCCGTCCTGGCCAATGATGGTGAAGCCGCAGCGGCGGCACGGCTCGGAGATGGTCAGGAGCAGGTCGCCGATTGCCAGCTTGCGCCCGATCCATTCCGTCTCGGGGAACGACCCCTCGACCTCCGGCATATCGACGACGATGTTGGGGCGGAAGCGGCGCGCGTCGGCGGTGCCCTCTGGATGCAGCACTTTCAAACGCGCCAGTGAGGCGGTGGTCAGCAGATGAATAGGGGCTTTGACATAGCGTTCCGTCAGCAGAGGGCCGGCATAATCCGGAGCCGCATTTTCCCGGCGGAACGGCCGGATGGAAGCCGCAAAGCCGAGATACGCGGAAACCGTGCGATCACTTTGCGCGCCAGGTGCCGAAAGCCAGCGTCCGTCGGGGATGGCGACCTCCAGCCTGCCGGCCTGCGACAGCCGGGTGCGGATGCGGGGCACCTTGTGCCATTTCGCTTCGCGGTCGGGCCGTGCGATTTCATCGGTCGAGGTATCGACAAGACCAAACAGGCGGTCGCCTTCGACGGTATACCAGTCGACGGAGATCGCCTCCTGAAACTCGCCGGCGAGCGAGCTCGCGGGATAGCGCCAAAGCTCGGTGACGGCGCCCAATGCGGGTTGCATCAGCCCTTCTTGTTTTGCCGGTTGGCGATCAGGTCGTCGACGACTGCCGGATCGGCGAGCGTCGAGGTGTCGCCGAGCGCGGCAAAATCATCCTCGGCGATCTTGCGCAGGATGCGCCGCATGATCTTGCCGGAACGGGTCTTCGGCAGGCCGGGCGCGAACTGGATCTTGTCGGGCGAAGCGATGGCGCCGATCTCCTTGCGGACATGGACGACGAGCTCCTGGCGCAAGTCCTCGCTTGGCGTCTCGCCGGCCATCAGCGTGACATAGCAGTAGATGCCCTGGCCCTTGATATCGTGCGGGTAGCCGACGACGGCGGCCTCCGAGACCTTCTCATGCGAAACCAGCGCCGATTCGACCTCGGCAGTGCCCATGCGGTGGCCAGAGACGTTGATGACGTCGTCGACCCGGCCGGTGATCCAGTAGTAGCCGTCAGCATCGCGGCGGCAGCCGTCGCCGGTGAAGTACCTGCCCTTGTAGGTCGAGAAATAGGTCTGCACGAAGCGGTCGTGATCGCCATAGACGGTGCGCATCTGGCCCGGCCATGAGTCGGCAATGCAAAGATTGCCGCTGGCTTCGCCTTCCAGTACCTTGCCGTCGGCGTCGACCAGCTGCGGCTTGAGGCCAAAGAAGGGCCGCGTCGCCGAACCCGCCTTGAGGTGGGTGGCGCCCGGAAGCGGCGTGATCATGATGCCGCCGGTCTCGGTCTGCCACCAGGTGTCGACGATCGGCACCTTGCCGTTGCCGACGACGTTGAAATACCACTCCCAGGCTTCCGGATTGATCGGCTCGCCGACGGTGCCCAGCACGCGCAGCGACTTGCGCGACGTTTTGGTGACATGGGCATCGCCGGCGCCCATCAGCGCACGCAACGCCGTCGGCGCCGTGTAGAAGATGTTGACCTTGTGCTTGTCGATCACGTCCCAGAAACGCGACTGCGACGGGTAGTTCGGCACGCCTTCGAACATCAGCGTGGTGGCGCCGTTGGCGAGCGGCCCGTAGACGATATAGCTGTGACCGGTGACCCAGCCGACATCGGCGGTGCACCAGTAGATGTCGCCGTCATGATAGTCGAAGACATATTGGTGGGTCATCGAGACATAGACGAGATAGCCGGCTGTGGTGTGCAGCACCCCCTTCGGCTTGCCGGTTGAGCCGGATGTGTAGAGGATGAACAGCGGGTCCTCGGCGTTCATCTTCTCGGGCTTGCATTCGGCCTTAACCGTGGCGACCTCGTCATGGTACCAGACGTCGCGCCCGGCGGCCCAGCCGGTCTTGCCGCCGGTGCGGCGCACGACCAAGACCTTTTCGACTTTTGTTCCGGCCTTGGCGGCGATCTCGATCGCCTTGTCGGTGTTGTCCTTCAGCGGGATAGTCTTGCCGCCGCGCAGGCCTTCGTCGGCGGTGATGACGAAGGTCGACTTGCAGTCGTCGATGCGTCCGGCCAGCGCGTCCGGCGAAAAGCCGCCGAAGACGACCGAATGAATGGCGCCGATGCGCGTGCAGGCGAGCATCGCATAAGCGGCCTCCGGGATCATCGGCATGTAGATGGTGACGCGGTCGCCCTTCTTGACGCCGTGCTTCTTCATCACATTGGCGAGGCGGCAGACATGTGCGTGAAGTTCGTTATAGGTGATCTTCCTGTCGTCGTAGGGATTGTCGCCTTCCCAGATGATGGCGGTCTGTTCGCCGCGCTTCTTCAGATGCCGGTCGATGCAATTCCAGGAAACGTTTGTCTGGCCATCCTCGAACCATTTGATCGAAACCTTGCCGTCGAAGGACGTGTTCTTGACCTTGCTGTAGGGCTTGAACCAGTCGATGCGCTTGCCGTGCTTGCCCCAGAACTTGTCCGGGTTCTTGACGCTGTCGGCGTACCATTTCAGGTAGGTGTCATTGTCAATCAGCGCGTTCTTCTTCCACGCCGGCTGGACGCGATGGACATGAACATCGGACATTTCTTCGCCTTCCTCCCCAAAACCAAACCGCCGGCTTGACCGCCGGCAGGATCGCAGCGATGCGGCCGCGAATTCGCGCGCATTATTAACAGTTCGGCGGTGACGGCAACATTAGACGTTGGATTCGCGCGGCGGGATGCCGCAGGTGCCTTGCCAGGCGGTGTCAGCACTCTCGTGAGGCGGCTGCTAAGCGCATGTTTTTGCGGGAGGAATCTGGTTTGATCGCAGAAATATCAATAGACGAATAAGCAAATGGGGTGCACAATTTCAGGCTGGGAGGAAGGAGAATCAACCAGGGGACCGCAATGCGCGACCATTCAGAAATGGACCTGATGCTCAAGGGCTATGGCTTGACCACGGCCAAGATTCTTTATCACTTTCCCGATCATCCGCATCTGCTGCAGAGCTTCATCTGGCAGGATTACGACATCGCCCCGAAATTTCCGGTGCTGATCCGCTTCATCGAGTTCTGGAAGGCCGAGCTCGAAGGCCCGCTGCATTCGGTCAGCTACACGCACCAGAAGCTGATCGCGCCGAACGAATGGCGCAAGGTCGACGGCGAGTTCGTGCTGCATTAGCCGGGGGCGGCAGCCCCGGGAGCCGCCGCCAGCTTTTGGAGCGTCAGACTGCGGGCGCGTTCAGCCGGGCAAACCCCTCCTGCCGGCGATAGGGAAAATACGGGTAGGGTGCGGTGACCTCACTTGCCGTGTCGAGCTTCTTCATCTGCTCGGCTGTCAAGGACCAGCCGACGGCGCCGAGATTCTGGCGCAACTGCTCCTCGTTGCGCGCGCCAATGATGACGGAGGCGACGGTCGGCCGCTGCAGCAGCCAATTGATGGCGATCTGCGGTAGGGTCTTGCCGGTTTCCTCGGCGACAACATCAAGCGCGTCGACGACCCGATAGAGATGCTCATCCTCGACGGGCGGTCCGAAGCTTGCCGTGTCATGCAGCCGGCTTTTCTCAGGCAGCTTCTGGCCACGGCGGATCTTGCCGGTCAGGCGGCCCCAGCCGAGTGGGCTCCACACCAGCGCACCGACACCCTGGTCGAGGCCGAGCGGCATCAACTCCCATTCATAATCGCGTCCGACCAGCGAGTAGTAGACCTGATGGGCGACGTATCGGGGATAGCCATATCTGTCCGCCAGGCCGAGTGACTTCATCACTTGCCAGCCGGAAAAATTGGAGACGCCGGCATAACGCAGCTTGCCGGCGCGCACGAGACCGTCCAGCGTCGACAGCACTTCCTCGATCGGTGTTGCGGCATCAAAGGCGTGCAGTTGCAGCAGGTCGATGTAATCGGTGCCAAGACGCTTCAGCGCGTCTTCGACGGCCTTGATCAGGCGTGAACGTGACGAGCCGGCATCGTTGGGACCGTCGCCCATCGGCAGCGAGGTCTTGGTCGAGATCAGCACGGCGTCGCGGCGGCCTTTGATGGCAGCGCCGAGCACTTGTTCGGAAGCGCCAATCGAATAGACATCGGCGGTGTCGAACAGGTTGACGCCGGCCTCTAGGCAGATGTCGACCAGCCGCCGTGCTTCCGTCGCATCGCTGTTGCCCCAGGCGCCGAACAGCGGGCCTGAACCGCCGAAGGTTCCAGCGCCGAACGAGAGTGCCGGGACCTTCAGGCCTGATGCGCCAAGATTTCGATAATCCATGGGTTTGCTCCTTGTGGAAGGATGGCTGTTTCAAAGATTGGTTGAGGTTTGCCGTTCTATGACGGCGCGATTTCCGGTGTGGGGAGGGCGGGGTCTCGGTCGAGGCGCAGAGCAAACGCCGCCACGGCAAGCGCTGAAAGCGGCAACAGGGCCGCGACCCAGGTGACGGCGCCGAGGCCGGGACCGTGCGCGATGACCACGCCGCCGAGCCAGGCGCCGGCCGCGTTGCCGAGGTTGAAGGCGGCGATGTTGAAGGACGAGGCGAGGCTCTGGCCGGCGCCTTGTGCCTTTTCCAGCACCCACATCTGCAGTGGCGCCACGGTGGCGAAGGCGGCGGCGCCGAGCAGGCCGACATAGATAACGGCCATGACCTGGCTGTGCAGGGCGAAGGTCATGGTGCCGAGCACCAGCGCCAGGACGACGAGACTGCCGAGAACGGAAGGTAGCAGCCGGCGGTCGGCGAACTTGCCGCCGGCGATGTTGCCGGCGATGAGGCCGCCGCCGAAGACCAGCAGGATAGGCGACACCGCTGCTTCCTCAAAACCGGTGATCTCGGTCAGCAACGGGGCGATGTAGGTGAAGACGGCAAAGACGCCGGCATAGCCAAGCACGGTGGTGGCAAAGCCAAGCAGGACGGGCGTGCGGCCGAGCACGGCGAGATCGGCGCGCAAATTGCTCTTCTCAGGTTCTGTTCGGCTGCGCGGCACCAGCAGGAGAATGATGGCGAAGGCGGCGATGCCGACCAGGGTCACCGCCCAGAACGTCGCGCGCCAGCCGAAGGCCTGGCCGAGCCAAGTGCCGAAGGGCACGCCGAGGATGTTGGCGATGGTCAGGCCGGTGAACATCAGGGCGATCGCCGAAGCTTTCTTGTTGGGCGCCACCAGCCCGGTCGCCACGACCGAGCCGACGCCGAAGAAGGTGCCGTGGGCGAAGGCGGTCAGCACGCGCGCACCCATCAGCGTCCAGTAGTCTGGGGCAAGCGCACAGGCGAGGTTGCCCAGCGTGAAGATCGCCATCAGCGACAGAAGCACGGTCTTGCGCGGCCAACGGCCGGTTGCGATCGTCAGCAGCGGCGCGCCGATGACGACGCCGAGCGCATAGCCGGAAATAAGCTGGCCGGCAGCCGAGATCGAGACGTCGAGATCGGTGCTGACGTCGAGCAGCAGTCCCATTATGACGAATTCGGTGACGCCGATGCCGAACGCACCGGCGGCAAGAGCGTAAAGAGCAAACGGCATGGCGGTTCCCACTTCGATGACGACCAGTTTTGACGACGGGCGCCGTGCTCCTCCTACGCCCCAATCCGGAAGATCGTGTCGCGATGTGCTGTGAACCAGCCTTGCATCGGGCACATCGTCTGTGAAATAGATTCACCAATGGCCAGGCCCGACATCAACCGCTCCGGCGAGATCGAAGTGTTCGTCCGCGTGGTCGAGGCGGGCAGCTTTTCGGCCGCTGCCCGTGCGTTGCGGATGACCCCGTCGGCGGTGAGCAAGCTGATTGCGCGGCTGGAGGCACGGCTCGGCGCGCGGCTGGTCAGCCGTTCGACGCGCAAGCTGCAACTGACGCCGGAGGGGGCGGCCTTCTTCGACAGCGGCGTGCGTATCCTGGCCGATATGGCAGCGGCCGAGCGCGAGGCGGCGGCGGGTGCCGCGCCGCGTGGCCGGCTGCGGATCAACAGCTACGTGCCTTTCGGGCAGCATCGGCTGATCCCGATTTTGCCGCGTTTTCTAGAGCGCTACCCCGAAATCTCGGTCGATCTGGTGTTGACCGACGATGTCATCGACCTGATGGAGGAGCGCGCTGACGTCGCCATCCGGGCCGGGCCACTCGGCGAATCACGGCTGGTGGCGCGCAAGCTCGGGCAGAGCCGGGTGGTCGTCGTTGCGGCGCCATCGTATCTCGAAGCGCGTGGCACGCCCATGACGCCCGCCGATCTCGATCGTCACAACCGGATGGGCTTCCGTTTCGTACGCCACCTCGAGGGCTGGCCTTTTATCGATGCCGCCGGCAAGCCGATCACCCTGTCGATCATCGGAAATACGCTGGTCAGCGACGGCGAGGCGATGCGGCTGATGGCGCTCTCGGGGGCGGGCATCGCCCGGCTGGCAAGCTGGCATGTGGAGGCCGACATTGCCGCCGGCCGGCTCCTGCCGCTGCTGGAAGAGTTCAACCCCGGCGACGAGGAACTCACCCACGCCGTCTATGTCGGCCAAGGCAAGCATCTGCCGGCGCGGGTGCGGGCCTTTTTGGACTTTTTGGTCGAGACTGTCCGGCTGAACTGAGCCCAAAACGATCGGGAGCCTGCCGGCTCCCGAAGCAACGAAGGTGAGGAAGGTAAGATTGAGTTACTTTTTCGGCACAAAGGGCGCCGGCCGTCGGCCGGCCGCCTGACGTTCTAGCATCCAGCCCGGATATTCGGCGGGCAGGGCACTGACTTCGTCGAGGCGAACAAGATCATCGGCATCGAGCAACAACTCGGTGGCTGCAAGGTTCTGTTCCAGCTGCTCCATGCGGCTGGCGCCGATGATGACGCTCATCACGAATGGCTTGGCCAGGACATAGCCGAGCGCCACCGTAGCGACGCTGACGCCGTGCTTGGCGGCGATCTCGCGCATAACGGCGACTGCTGCCCAGGCACGGTCCTCATTGACCGGCGGGAAATTGAAGCTGGCGCGGCGGCCCTCGCCATTGCCGGGGGCGCCCGGTCCGTATTTGCCGGAGAGCAGGCCGCCAGCCATCGGCGACCAGACCATCAGCCCGAGCTTCTCCTCGCTGAGCAGCGGCACGATCTCGCGCTCGAGATCGCGGCCGGCGATCGAATAATACGACTGCACGGTCTCGAAGCGGGCAAAGCCTTTGCGCTCGGCAATACCCAGCGCCTTGGCGATGCGCCAGGCCTGCCAGTTCGAGACGCCGACATAGCGGACCTTGCCGGCGGCAACCAGGTCGTCGAGCGCCCGCAGCGTTTCGTCGATCGGCGTCACCGTGTCGGTGCCGTGCAGTTGGTAGAGATCGATATGATCCAGCTGCAGCCGTTCGAGGCTGCCTTCGACCGAATCCATGATGTGGCCGCGCGAGGAACCACGCTGGTTCGGGCCTCCACCCATGGCGCCATGAACCTTGGTGGCGATGATCACGTCCTGCCGGTTGACGCCAAGGTTCCTGAGCGACTGGCCGAGAAGCCGTTCCGAGGCGCCGAAGGAATAGACATCCGCCGTGTCGAAGAAATTGACGCCGGCGGCGAGCGAGCGGGCAACGATCTCGTCAACGCCCTTCTGGTCGAGGCTGGCGATCAGGCCCCATTGGGCATTCTCGCCGGCCGCGCCGAACGTCATCGTGCCGAGGCAAAGTTCGGAGACGAACATCCCCGTATTTCCAAGTTGATTGTAACGCATGGTGGCTCCAGACGGGTTGAGAATAACTCGAGCCATATAGGAACGAAACGTTCCGTTTCTATACCTTGGCTTAGTCAATGTCAGCCTGTGGCCTAAGGCCGGCTGCGCCTCATCTGGCGCCGAAAATCGCCGATCCAACCCTGACACTGGTCGCGCCGAAGGCGATCGCGGTTTCGTAGTCGCCGGACATGCCCATGGAGAACTTGTCGACCCCGGCCTCAAGCCCAAGCTTTTCCAGCAGCGCGAAATGCGGACCGGGGTTCTCGCCGGCCGGCGGAATGCACATCAGCCCTTCGATGGCGAGGGCGTGAACCGAGCGGCAGCGGGCCACGAAGGCGATAGCCTCGCGCGGCTCGATGCCGGCCTTTTGCGGCTCGGAGCCGGTGTTGACCTGGACATACAGCCTTGGTGACCGGCCTTGCCTGGCGATCTCCTTGGCGAGTTCGGCGGCGATCTTTTCACGGTCGACGGTTTCGATGACGTCGAACAATGCCACCGCTTCCTTTGCCTTGTTCGATTGCAGTGGACCGATCAGATGCAGCTCGACATCGGGAAACGCCGTCCGCAGTGCCGGCCATTTGGCTTGTGCTTCCTGAACCCGGTTTTCGCCGAAGACGCGCTGGCCGGCCTCGATGACGGGGCGGATATCGGCGGCGTCGAAGGTTTTCGAGACCGCGACCAGCGTCACCGCTCCAGCGTCGCGTCCTGCCTCGCGCTCGGCGGCAGCGATCCTTGCCTTAACCGTGAAAAGCTGTTCGACGGCGCTCGCCATGCCTATATCCTGCCTGTGTTTGGCTTTCGCCGGATCGCCGCAGTTGACGGGTCCGGCAATCCATGGTGAACACCGCGACGACATTTCCTGAGCCGCCCGGGCATTGTCCGGCGGCTCGCGCATGCTTTTAAGTGAAAAACACCCGATGGCAACCGAACGATACAATCCGCGCGCGTCAGAGCCCAAATGGCAGAAGGCCTGGGACGCCAAGAAGCTGTTCGAAGCCGACAATGACGACCCGCGCCCGAAATATTACGTGCTGGAGATGTTCCCCTATCCGTCGGGGCGCATCCATATCGGCCATACCCGCAACTATACGATGGGCGACGTGGTGGCGCGCTACAAGCGGGCCAAGGGTTTCAACGTGCTGCACCCGATGGGCTGGGACGCCTTTGGCATGCCAGCCGAAAACGCGGCGATGCAGAACAAGGTCCATCCCAAGGACTGGACCTATCAGAACATCGCCGCCATGCGCGAGCAACTCAAGGTCATGGGCCTGTCGCTCGATTGGGCGCGCGAGTTCGCCACCTGCGATGTCGATTACTATCACCGCCAGCAGATGCTGTTCCTCGATTTCGTCGAGAAGGGGCTGGTGACGCGCAAATCCTCCAAGGTCAACTGGGATCCGGAGGACATGACGGTGCTTGCCAACGAGCAGGTCATCGACGGACGCGGCTGGCGCTCAGGCGCGCTGGTGGAACAGCGCGAGCTGACGCAGTGGTTCTTCAAGATCACCGACTACGCGCAGGACCTGCTGGATTCGCTCGATCAACTCGACGACTGGCCGGAAAAAGTGAAGCTGATGCAGGCGAACTGGATCGGCCGTTCGGAAGGGCTGCTGATCCGCTGGCCGCTGGCCAAGCCAGCAGCCGGCGAGCATGAGCTCGAAATCTATACGACAAGGCCTGACACCATCTTCGGGGCCTCCTTTATGGCGATTGCCGCCGACCATCCGCTGGCCAAAAAGGCCGCCGAAGACAATCCGGCGCTGGCAAAGTTCATCGACGAGGTCCGCCATATGGGCACCTCGGTGGCGGCCCTGGAGACGGCGGAGAAGAAGGGCTTCGATACCGGCATTCGCGTCGTCCATCCGTTCGACGAGAAGTGGACGCTCCCCGTCTACGTCGCCAATTTCGTGCTGATGGACTACGGCACCGGCGCCATCTTCGGCTGCCCGTCCGGTGACCAGCGCGACCTCGACTTCGCCAACAGATACGGCCTGCCGGTCATTCCGGTGGTGATGCCGGAAGGCGAGAATCAAGGAAGCTTCCAGGTCATCGATGAGGCCTATGTCGGCGACGGCGTGATGATCAATTCGCGCTTCCTCGACGGCATGAAGCCTGATCAGGCGTTCGACGAGGTGGCGAAGCTGCTGGAACAAAAGACCATCGGCAACCGGCCGATGGCCGAGCGCAAGGTGAACTTCCGCCTGCGCGACTGGGGCATTTCGCGCCAGCGGTATTGGGGCTGCCCTATCCCGATGATCCATTGCGAGGATTGCGGCGTGGTGCCGGTGCCGAAAGCCGACCTGCCAGTCAAGCTGCCGGATGATATCGAGTTCGACCGGCCGGGCAATCCGCTCGATCGCCATCCGACATGGCGGCACGTCAAATGCCCGCGTTGCGGCAAGGACGCGCGGCGCGAAACCGACACGATGGACACGTTCGTCGATTCTTCGTGGTATTTCGCGCGCTTCACGGCGCCCTGGGCAAACGATCCGACCGATCCCAAGGCCGCGACCGAATGGCTGCCGGTCGACCAGTATATTGGCGGCATTGAGCATGCGATCCTGCATTTGCTCTATTCGCGCTTTTTCACCCGCGCCATGCGCGAGACCGGCCATGTCGATCTGGCCGAGCCGTTCAGGGGCCTGTTCACGCAAGGCATGGTGGTGCACGAGACCTATCGGGTTGGCGGCGCCTCGAACGGCCGCTGGCTTGCGCCCAGCGAGGTCAGGCTGGAAGACGCCGACGGCAAGCGCCGCGCCTTCGAAATCGCCACCGGCGAAGAGGCGGTGATCGGTCCGCTCGAAAAAATGTCGAAGTCGAAGAAGAATACGGTGAGCCCGGAAGAGATCACCGACGGCTACGGCGCCGATACGGCGCGCTGGTTCATGCTGTCGGACTCGCCGCCCGAGCGCGATGTCGAATGGACCGACGAGGGTGCGGCCGGCGCCCATCGCTTCATCCAGCGCATCTGGCGCCTGGTGTCGACGGCTGCCGAATCGCTCGCCGGAGTCCGGCCAGAGGCGGCGAAGGACGGCGAGGCCGGGACAGTGTCCAAGGCCGCGCACAAGATCTTGAAATCGGTCGGCGAGGACATCGAAAAGCTCGCCTTCAACCGCGCCATCGCCCGCATCTATGAGCTCGCCAATGCCTTGACCGTACCGCTCAACGAGGCGGCAGAGGGCAAAGCCGGTCCGGCGCTGCAAGCGGCCTGCCGTGAGGCCGTCGAGATCCTGGTGCACCTGATCGCGCCGGTCATGCCGCATCTGGCAGAGGAGTGCTGGCAGACGCTCGGCGGCACCGACCTTGTCGCCGAGCGGCCCTGGCCGGACTACGATCCCTCGCTTGTCGTCGACGCCGAGATCGTGCTGCCGGTGCAGGTCAACGGCAAGAAACGCGGCGATTTGACAATTGCCCGCGACGCGGATCAAGGTGCGGTCGAAAAGGCGGTTCTGGCTCTCGACTTCGTTGAGAAAGCGCTCGAAGGTAAGGCGCCGCGCAAGGTGATCATCGTGCCGCAGAGGATCGTCAATGTCGTTGCCTAAGCCGCGAAAGACAGAGCTGACGGTGCGCCGTATCGTGCTTTGCGGGCTGCTCGCCTCGGTGGCGCTGGTTTCCGCCTGCACGGTGCGGCCGCTCTATTCGAGCGCGCCGCTGGTCGCCGGCTCGCAGGTCGGCGCTGCTGCGGAGCTGGCATCGATCTCGGTCAAGCCGGTCAAGACCCGCTACGCCCAGCAGGTCCGCAACAATTTGATCTTCGCACTCGGCCAGGGCGCCGGCGAGCCAGCTTCGCCGGTCTATTCGCTTGATCTGGGCGTCTCCGAACTCGTCGAATCGGCGGCAATCGAGCAGGTCACGACCGACGAGGACGAGCCGACCGCCGGCACCGTGACGCTGACCGCCAACTATGTGCTCAGCGATGCCAAGACGGGCACGGTCATAGCGAGGGGCAAGCGCTCGATTCCGTCGTCATACGACAGGCCCCGCCAGGAATTCGCGTCATACCGAGCCCAGATCGACGCCGAGAACCGTGCGGCGCGCGAACTGGCGGATGTGCTGCGGCTGTCGATCGCCCAGGATCTGATCAAGCACGGCAAGCCGGCGGCAAGCTAGGTGTTTCCAGAGTGCGCAATCTGCAAAAAAGGCCGATTGCTCGGCCTTTTTTGTTCGCAGGATAGTCGCTTCAGCCGATCTTCTGCCCGGTCTTTGCCCAGTCGGCGAGGAACAGCTCCAGGCCCTTGTCGGTCAGCGGGTGCTTGACCAGTGCCTTGAGCGTCGCCGGCGGCGCGGTGATGACGTCGGCGCCGATCAGTGCCGCCTGCTTGACATGGTTCACGGTGCGCACCGAAGCGGTCAGGATTTCAGTCTGGAAGTCATAATTGTCGTAGATGGTGCGAATATCGGCAATCAGCTCCATGCCGTCCCAGCCGCTGTCGTCGATGCGGCCGACGAAAGGCGAGATAAAGGAGGCGCCGGCCTTGGCGGCGAGCAGCGCCTGGGTGGCCGAGAAGCACAGCGTGACGTTGACCATGCGGCCGTCCGACCGGATGTCCTTGCAGGCTCTCAGGCCGTCGAGCGTCAGCGGCACCTTGATGCAGACATTGTCGGCGATCCTGGCCAGGATCTTGGCCTCCGCCATCATGTCCTTGTATTCGGTGGCGACGACTTCGGCCGAGACCGGGCCCTTGACGATCTCGCAGATCTCTCTTGTGACGTCGGCGATCTTGCCGCCGGATTTCAGGATCAGCGACGGATTGGTGGTTACGCCGTCGAGTAGCCCCAGATCGTTCAGCTCGCGGATTTCCTTGACATCGGCGGTGTCGACAAAAAATTTCATGGCGGTCTCCTGAAGATTTTTCATGTGCACGTCATGCACATTTGGGGTCGGACTTTGATCTAGACCAAAGTCGGGGCAAGGTCACGCCTCATGATCGAAGATTCGCCCTTTGTCGCGGCCGCAGCGGTGCTGGTGCCGATGCCCGCCGAGCGCCCCTACACCTATGCCGTGCCGGCTGGCATGCGCGTGGTGCCGGGCTCGATCGTGCGCGTTCCGCTTGGGCCCCGCCAGGTCGCCGGCATCGTCTGGGACGGCGTCGTCGAAAAGGTTGACGCGAAGAAATTGCGGCCGATCGAGCAGGTTTTCGACTGCCCGCCGATCGACCGCGCGATGCGGCGTTTTGTCGATTGGGTGGCGCAGTACACGCTGTCGCCGCCCGGCATGGTGGCGCGCATGCTGCTCAGGGCGCCAGAGGCGTTCGATCCGGAGCCGTGGATCGAAGGGCTGCAGCGCACCTTCGCCAGACCCGACCGGATGACGGAGGCGAGAACGCGCGTGCTGGAGACAGCCGAAGGCGGACTGGCCTGGACGCGGTCCGGCCTGGCGCATGCGGCAGGCGTGTCGTCGACGGTGGTGGACGGGCTGCGGGCGCAGGGCGTATTCGAGACGGTGATGATCCCGCCGCGGCCGGTAGTCGCAGCACCCGACCCGGGCTACGCCCAGCCTTCACTGATGCCGGACCAGAGCGATGCCGCCGAGACGCTGCGCGCCAATGTCGCGACCGGCACATTCGGTGTCACCCTGCTCGACGGTGTAACCGGATCCGGCAAGACGGAGGTCTATTTCGAGGCGGTCGCGGCGGCACTCGATCGTGGCAAGCAGGTGCTGATCCTGCTGCCGGAAATTGCGCTGACCCACGCCTTTCTCGAACGCTTCCAGGAGCGGTTCGGCGCCAAGCCGGCGGAGTGGCACTCGGACCTGCCGCCAAGAATGCGCGAAAAGGTCTGGCGACAGGTGGCGGAAGGCGGCGTGCGGGTCGTTGCCGGCGCGCGCTCGGCGCTGTTCCTGCCGTTCAGGGAGCTTGGACTTATCGTCGTCGACGAAGAGCACGATCCCGCCTACAAGCAGGAGGATCGCGTCTTCTACAACGCGCGCGACATGGCCGTGGTGCGCGGCCATATCGGCGGCTTTCCAGTCGTGCTCGCTTCGGCGACACCGTCGGTCGAAAGCCGGGTCAATGCCAGCCAGGGCCGCTACAGCAGGGCGGTGCTTTCGGCGCGCTTTGCCGAGGCGGCACTTCCCGATCTCAAGACGGTCGACATGCGCCGCGCGCCGCCGGCACGCGGCGGCTTCCTGTCGCCGGTGCTGCTCGGCCATATGCGGCAGACGCTGGAGAGAAAGGAACAGTCGCTGCTGTTCCTCAACAGGCGCGGCTATGCGCCGCTGACGCTCTGCCGGGTCTGCGGCCACCGCTTTGGCTGTCCGGTCTGCTCGGCCTGGCTGGTCGAGCATCGCTTTCGCGGCCAGCTCGTCTGCCACCACTGCGGGCACAATGAACGCCGGCCCGAAGCCTGCCCGGAATGCGGCACGCTCGACCATCTGGTCGCCTGCGGGCCGGGCGTCGAGCGCATCGCCGAGGAGGTCGTCGCGCATTTCCCCGATGCCCGCACCATCGTCTTGTCGTCCGACCTGATGGGCGGCGTGCGACGGCTGCGGCTCGAGCTTGAAGCCATCGCCAATGGCGAGGCCGACATCGTCATCGGCACGCAACTCGTCGCCAAGGGCCATAATTTCCCCAACATGACGCTGGTCGGTGTGGTCGATGCCGATCTCGGCCTTGCCAATGGCGACCCGCGCGCCGCCGAGCGCACCTTCCAACTGCTCAGCCAGGTGACCGGCCGCGCCGGCCGCACCGGCAAGAAAAGCCTCGGCCTGCTGCAGACCTTCCAACCCGACCACCCGGTGATGCGCGCGATCGTCTCCGGCGACGCCGAGGCCTTCTACGAGCGCGAGATCGCCGAGCGTGAGCGGGCGGGGCTGCCGCCCTTCGGCAGGCTCGCCGGCGTCATCGTCAGCGCGGCGACACGGGCCGAAGCCGAAGGGCACGCCCGTGGCCTGCGTCGCGCCGCGCCACAAGCCACCGACGTGTTCGTGCTCGGCCCGGCCGAGGCGCCGCTGTCATTGATCGGCGGCCGCCATCGCTTTCGCCTGCTGATCCAGGGCGAGCGGCGCGCCGACATGCAAGGGTTCATTCGCACCATGCTGGCCGAGGGACCGAAGATAAGGGGCTCGGTGCGAGTCCAGGTCGACATCGACCCGCAGAGCTTCTTGTAAGCTGTCGAATTACCCTTTCGAGATGCCTTCGGTGAATGGGTTAAGGTAAGGCACGTCGAGAATCGCAAAATGCCGGGTGTTGGCCGTCAAAACTGACAGGCCGTGCAAACGGGCAGTAGCTGCGATCAGAACGTCCGCCAGACCCGGATTGGCGCCTCTGGCGATCGTGGCATCTTCGAGTTTCCAGCTTCTCGCGCGATAGCTAAATCGATGGGAAGGATGCGCTGGTTGAACTCCAGAAGCAACCTTTTGAACCACTCATTGATGCGCTCTGCCTTCATATGTCCGCCCGCCCGCTTCAGTTTCGCAAGATAACTATCGACGAGAGCTGCCAAGAGCCGCGTTCTCTTTGTTCGGCAAGCCAGTTCTGCACGTGTGACGGAAGCAGAGGCCGACCAGGTGCAAATGCCGAGAGAAAAGACTTATCAAGCAGATAGCCGGTCAAAACTCCACTTACCGCGACGGCGATTCGTTTCGCTCAAGCTCGATGCCGCCTGGATACCGAAGCAGGAAATCCACGAAGTCTTTTTGGCTGTTCTGCGGATAAAGTTTCCGTCCCTCACCGATTGGCACCACCATGACTGCGGGCTTGCCGTGCTTGGTGATAACCGTGGGCTCACCGTTCTCAGCAGCCTCCACGAGCGCGGAAAGGCTGGCCCTTGCCTCTCGTAGTTGCATCGTCCTCATGCGCGGAACCCCTTGTGGTCTCATGTAGCCACAAATAGGAATTGTGCAGAAAAAAACAGCCGGTCGTGTAACATCCTGTTAGCCCGGTCGAGACAACGGCGCGCGCGTTGGGCTGACGCGCCCTGCATATTGCCGACGGCCATCTGGCGCATGTCAGTTGCTTCGCTAGAATGTCCGAAATTTCGACTATGCATTTACGAGGGGACAAGATGGAATTTGCGTTTCCATGGCCGATGAGCCAGGGCGAGTGGCTGGCATGGTCGAGCGCGGTCGCGACCTTATTGCTCGGCCTATTGCTATTCCTGGCGCCACAGCTGGCATTCCGCATCCTGCGGCTGCAGGTCAGACCGGAGAAGGCAGCGGCGATCGCCGAGGGGCGCGGCCGGATGTCGGGCTTTTATCTCGGCGTCAGCCTGTGCTGCATCCTCCTAGCGCAGCCGTTGCTCTACATGGCGCTCGGCTTCTCCTGGCTGTTCACCGCCTTCGGCCGGCTGCTGTCGATGATGTCGGATGGCGCCAATACGCCGTTCAACTGGGCTTCCATCGTCGTCGAGCTGGTGCTGGCGGCGCTGCCGCTTGCCTTCGCCTTCGGCTTTTTGCCCTGAATCAGGGATCAATCCGGGGTTGGTTGCTGAACTCGGCTAGCGGATGCGACAATAGTGCCTGAAAACCATGCCGGACGACGCATTGCGGTCTGAAAATGCCTGTGCTAGACGGCAATCGACTTTCGACCGGGGATAGCGGAAGCCGCGCCTCCGTGCTTGGAAAAATGCAGTAAGGTCAAAGATTTAGCCAGAGTTTTTGCTCGCGCCAACAATCTGCGGCCTGTCAGACAAGAGAAAAGACGGTCCGTGGCCCAATCGTCATCGCCAATCTCAGGTGTCGCAGAACGCTATGCGGGTTCGCTGTTCGAACTCGCGCTGCAGGCCAATTCGGTCGCGAGCGTCGAGGCCGACCTCAACAGGTTCGAAGCCATGCTCGAAGGCAGCGCTGACCTTTCGCGGCTGATCAGGAGCCCGGTCTTCTCCAGCGAGGACCAGGCCAAGGCGATCGCCGCGATCGCCGACAAAGCAGGGATTACCGGCCTCACCGGCAATTTCCTGCGCGTCGTTGCCCAGAATCGCCGGCTGTTTGCCGTGCCCGGCATGATCAAGGCGTTCCGCCAGATCGCCGCCGAACACCGTGGCGAGACCGCTGCCGAGGTCACCTCGGCGCATGCGCTGACGCCTGCCCAGGAAACCGAGCTGAAAGCGGCGCTGAAAAGCGTCGCCGGCAAGGACGTGGCTATCTCGGTCACCGTCGATCCGTCGCTGCTCGGCGGACTGGTGGTCAAGATCGGCTCGCGCCAGATCGATACATCGCTCAAAACCAAACTCAATTCGCTCAAGCTTGCACTGAAAGAGGTCGGCTGATGGACATCCGCGCCGCGGAAATTTCCGCAATTCTGAAAGACCAGATCAAGAATTTCGGCAAGGAGGCCGAGGTCTCCGAAGTCGGCCAGGTGCTGTCCGTCGGTGACGGTATCGCCCGCGTCTACGGTCTCGACAATGTCCAGGCCGGCGAGATGGTCGAGTTCCCCGGCGGCATCCGCGGAATGGCGCTCAACCTCGAAGCCGACAATGTCGGCGTCGTCATCTTCGGCGCCGACCGCGACATCAAGGAAGGCGACACCGTCAAGCGCACCGGCGCCATCGTCGATACGCCCGTCGGCATGGGCTTGCTCGGCCGCGTCGTCGACGCGCTCGGCAACCCGATCGACGGCAAAGGCCCGATCCAGGCCACCGAGCGCAAGCGCGTCGACGTCAAGGCGCCCGGCATCATCCCGCGCAAATCGGTGAACGAGCCGATGTCGACCGGCCTCAAGGCCATCGACGCACTGATCCCGGTCGGCCGCGGCCAGCGCGAACTGGTCATCGGCGACCGCCAGACCGGCAAGACCGCGATCATCCTCGACACCATGCTCAACCAGAAATCGGTGCACGACAACGGCCCTGAGAAGGAAAAGCTGTACTGCGTCTATGTCGCCGTCGGCCAGAAGCGCTCGACGGTGGCGCAGTTCGTCAAGGTCCTGGAAGAGCGCGGCGCGCTCGACTATTCGATCATCATCGCCGCGACCGCCTCCGATCCGGCGCCGATGCAGTTCCTGGCACCGTTCACCGCCTGCACCATGGGCGAATATTTCCGCGACAACGGCATGCACGCGCTGATCAGCTACGACGATCTGTCGAAGCAAGCCGTCGCCTATCGCCAGATGTCGCTGCTGCTGCGCCGTCCGCCGGGCCGCGAGGCCTATCCGGGCGACGTCTTCTACCTGCACTCGCGCCTGCTTGAGCGCGCCGCCAAGCTCAATGACGAAAATGGCGGCGGTTCGCTGACGGCGCTGCCGATCATCGAGACGCAGGCCAACGACGTTTCGGCCTACATCCCGACCAACGTCATCTCGATCACCGACGGCCAGATCTTCCTGGAAACCAATCTGTTCTTCCAGGGCGTCCGTCCGGCGGTCAATGTCGGCCTGTCGGTGTCGCGCGTCGGCTCCTCGGCGCAGATCAAGGCGATGAAGCAGGTTGCCGGATCGATCAAGGGCGAGCTTGCGCAGTACCGCGAGATGGCTGCTTTCGCGCAGTTCGGCTCCGACCTCGATGCCGCCACGCAACGCCTGCTCAACCGCGGCTCGCGCCTGACCGAGCTGTTGAAGCAGCCGCAATTCTCGCCGCTCAAAGTCGAGGAGCAGGTCGCGGTGATCTTCGCCGGCGTCAATGGCTATCTCGACAAGCTGGCGATCAACCAGGTGGGCAAATTCGAGCATGGCCTGTTGTCGCATATGCGCTCGGCCGGCAAGGACGTGCTCGACGGCATCCGCAAGGAGAAGGCGCTGTCCGACGATCTGCGCGCCAAGCTGAAGGCAGAAATCGACGCCTTCGCCAAGACCTTTGCTTGAGCAGGACGGACGGGATCAGGTTTGAAGCATGCCTTCGTTAAAAGACCTTCGTAACCGTATCGCCTCGGTCAAGGCGACGCAGAAGATCACCAAGGCGATGCAGATGGTCGCCGCGGCGAAGCTGCGTCGCGCGCAGGAAGCGGCGGAAGCGGCGCGTCCCTATTCGGAGCGCATGGGCGCGGTGCTGGCCAACATCACCCAGGCGATCGGCGACGGCGGCGATGCCCCGGCGCTGATGACCGGCACCGGCAAGGACGACGTGCATCTGCTTGTCGTCTGCACGGCCGAACGTGGTCTGTGCGGCGGCTTCAATTCGCAGATCGCCCGTTTTGCCCGCGACCACATCCGCAAGCTTCTGGCCGACGGCAAGCAGGTCAAGATCATCTGCGTCGGTAAGAAGGGGTTCGACATATTGCGCCGCGACTACGGGGCATTGATCATCGAGCGTGTCGATCTGCGCGAGGTCAAGACGCTGGGCTTCGTCAATGCCGATGCCATCGCCAAGAAGGTGATCCACCTGTTCAACGAAGGCGGCTTCGACATCTGCACGCTGTTCTATTCGCAGTTCAAGTCGGTGATCAGCCAGATCCCGACCGCGCAGCAAATTATCCCGGCGGGCGCGCCTTCGGCTGCCGCGGAAGTGAAGGATGGCGGCAGCGCTGTCTACGAATACGAGCCGGAGCCGGGCGAAATCCTCTCCGATCTCATCCCGCGCAACATTTCCGTGCAGGTTTTTCGCGCGCTGCTCGAGAATGCTGCCGGCGAGATGGGCGCCAAGATGAGCGCCATGGACAATGCGACGCGCAACGCCGGCGACATGATCAACAAATTGTCGATCACCTACAACCGCCAGCGGCAGGCGCAGATCACCAAGGAATTGATCGAAATCATTTCGGGCGCCGAGGCGCTCTAGGCACGCTCGCAAGGAGGTCATCGACCTCAAGCGTGTGAGAAACAAAGAGACGAAAAGGGTAAAGACGATGGCGAAAGCAGCGACCCCGAAGACGGCAGCCCCTAAGGCCGCGGCACCAGCAAAGGCTGCGGCGGCAACCAAGGCCGCTCCGGCCAAGAAGGCGGCAGCAACCAAGGCCGCCGCTGTGAATACGCCGGCCGCCACCATCAAGAAAACCGGCTTGGCCGGCAAGGTTCGGCAGGTCATCGGCGCCGTTGTCGACGTCCAGTTCGGCGAACATCTGCCGGCGATCCTGAACGCGCTTGAGACGATCAACGTCGGCAATCGCCTGGTGCTCGAGGTTGCCCAGCATCTGGGCGAGAACACCGTGCGCTGCATCGCCATGGACTCGACCGAAGGGCTGGTCCGCGGCCAGGACGTCTATGACACCGGTGCACCGATTACCGTGCCGGTCGGCCCGGGCATGCTCGGCCGCATCATTAACGTCATCGGCGAGCCGGTCGACGAGGCAGGCCCAGTCGACGGCATCGAGATGCGCTCGATCCACCAGCCGGCGCCGACCTATGTCGAGCAGTCGACGGAAGCGCAGATCCTGGTCACCGGCATCAAGGTGCTCGACCTGCTGGCCCCCTATGCCCGCGGCGGCAAGATCGGCCTGTTCGGCGGCGCCGGCGTCGGCAAGACGGTGCTGATCCAGGAACTGATCAACAACGTCGCCAAGGCGCATGGCGGCTTCTCGGTGTTCGCCGGCGTCGGCGAGCGCACCCGCGAAGGCAACGACCTCTATCACGAGTTCATCGAGTCCGGCGTCAACAAGAAGGGCGGCGGCGAAGGATCCAAGGCGGCGCTCGTCTATGGCCAGATGAACGAGCCGCCGGGCGCCCGCGCCCGCGTCGGCCTGACCGGCTTGACGGTTGCCGAATATTTCCGCGACCAGGGCCAGGACGTGCTGTTCTTCGTCGACAACATCTTCCGCTTCACGCAGGCGGGTTCGGAAGTGTCGGCGCTGCTCGGCCGCATTCCTTCGGCCGTGGGCTACCAGCCGACGCTGGCCACCGACATGGGCGCGCTGCAGGAGCGTATTACCACGACGACCAAGGGCTCGATCACCTCGGTGCAGGCGATCTATGTGCCGGCCGACGACCTGACCGACCCGGCACCGGCGACATCGTTCGCCCACCTCGATGCGACGACCGTGCTCAACCGCGCGATTTCGGAAAAGGGCATCTATCCCGCCGTCGATCCGCTCGATTCGACTTCGCGCATGCTCGACCCGATGGTTGTCGGCGAAGAGCACTACCAGGTCGCCCGCCAGGTGCAGTCGATCCTCCAGCGCTACAAGTCGCTGCAGGACATCATCGCCATCCTGGGCATGGACGAGCTGTCGGAAGAGGACAAGCAGACGGTTGCCCGCGCCCGCAAGATCGAGCGCTTCCTGTCGCAGCCCTTCTTCGTCGCCGAAGTGTTCACCGGCGCACCGGGCAAGCTGGTCGACCTCGCCGACACCATCAAGGGCTTCAAGGGCCTTTGCAACGGCGACTACGACCATTTGCCGGAGGCTGCCTTCTACATGGTCGGCGGCATCGAGGAAGCGGTCGAGAAGGCACAGCGCCTGGCCGCCGAAGCGGCTTAATTTAGGGAATAGGGAGTAGTCGGTAGTGGTTAGGGAATAGCAGCTGCGTGATGTGGGCCGGTTAGGGCCAGTTGCTACTGCCTAGTTTCCTATTCCCTACTCGCTAAATTGATCATGCCTGAAGCTTTCAAATTCGAACTGGTCTCGCCGGAGCGCCTCTTGGTTTCCGAGCAAGTCGAATCCGTCGTCATCCCGGGCGCCGAAGGCGAGATGACTGTCATGGCGCATCACGCCCCGGTCATGACCACAATCAAGCCGGGCGTCGTTACGCTGAAGACCGCGCAAGGCAAGGAAGAGCGCTATGTGGTGTTCGGCGGCTTTGCCGACATCGTTCCGGCCGGCTGCACGCTGCTGGCGGAATCGGCTGTGGCCGTCGGCGACATCGACCGCGCCGACCTTGCCCGCCGCATCCAAGAGGCAAAAGAAGACGCCGCCGACGCCAAGGACGATCAGACCCGCAGCAAGGCCGAGCAGTTCCTTAGCCAACTCACCACGCTCGAAGGCGCCATCCTGCCGGCTTGAGGTTCGCTCAAATGACCGACTGAAAAAGCGGGCTTGCCCCGCTTTTTTGTTTGGTGGACAGTCTGGCTGCCTGGGCATTGAGGGGTGGCCGTGACGGAAGAAACAGCGCAACGAGAAACAGCTTCGCGATCCCTGTGGTCGACGGCCTTGGTGTCAGCCTTCGGCGGTCCGTTCGGCGGCTTTCTGTGGATCGGCAGCGGCAAACTGGCCGTCGTCAGCCTGGTGGTGATCAGCGTCGTCGTTTTCGCGCTTATTTACATTGGCTTTCCGGTATTGCCTGGCGTCGATCTTGGTTGGTGGGCCAATTTTTCAGGGATCGGTTTGATGGCCCTGTGGGCAGCGATCGTTGTTCCCTTCGCGCACCGGTTCAAGCCGGACAGATGGTACGCGCACGGGCTTTCGGTGCTGGTGCTCGTCTTTCTGACCACGTATCCGGCCGCATTTGCGATGCGCGCGTTCCTATTCCAGCCGTTCTCCATGCCGTCCAGCAGCATGGTTCCAACGCTGGCGGACGGGGATCATTTCTTCGTTTCCAAATTCGCCTACGGCTACAGCCGCTATAGCGTCCCGTTTGGACTGCTGCCTGTTGACGGCCGGATATTCGGCGCCGAGCCAAGGCGAGGAGATATTATGGTGTTCAGGCTGCCATCTGAACCGGACATAGACTACGTCAAGAGAGTCATCGGCTTGCCCGGCGATAGGATTCAGATGGTCGGCGGGGTGCTCCACATCAATGGCGTGCCAGTGAAGCTGCAGGATGTCGGTGACTATTCCTCCGGCGAAGTACAGTCGGCCAAGCTCCAGTGGGAGACACTGCCGGAGGGCATTTCTTATTCGGTAATCGACTTAGGCAACTCGATCGGCGACGACACACGCGAGTTTGTGGTGCCTACGGCAGAGTATTTCACATTGGGGGACAATCGCGACAACTCCAACGATAGCCGCTTCCTGGTGGGTTTTGTCCCCTATGAAAATCTGGTCGGCAAGGCCGTGCGGCTGTTCTGGAATTCCAAGGGCGTCGACTATTCTTCCCGACAAATATTGGATCGTTCAGGCAAATAGCTCAAACTGTCAGCGCCTCCACTGCGCGCATGACGCCGCGCAGTTCGGCGAGGCCCTTCAGGCGGCCGATGCAGGAATAGCCGGGGTTCACCTTCTTGCCGATGTCGTCGACGATGGCGTGGCCATGGTCGGGGCGCATCGGAATCTGCCAGTCCGCCCTGCCTGCCGCCTTGCGCCGGCGCTCTTCGCCAATCAGCGCCGACACGACCGCCACCATGTCGGTGTCGCCGTCGAGGTGCTCGGCTTCGTGGAAGGAGCCGTCTGGCTCCTTGGTGACGTTGCGCAGATGGGCGAAATGGATGTTTTCGGCGAAGGCCTTGGCCATCGTCGGCAGATCGTTCTGCGCGCCCGCCCCGTAGGAGCCGGTGCACAGCGTCAACCCGTTGGCCGGCGAAGCGACGGCGTCGAGCAGCGCGCGGGCATCATTAGCATTGGAAACGATGCGCGGCAGGCCGAACAGCGAAAAAGGTGGATCGTCGGGGTGGATCGCCATCCTGACCCCGGCCTCTTCGGCCACCGGCACGATCTCGCGCAGGAAGGCAAACAGGTTTTCGCGCAGGCCTTCGGTGGAGACGTCCTTGTAGAGGTCGAGGGCGCGGCGGAAGCTTGCCCGATCGAAGATGAATTCGCGCGCCGGGACCCAGCCGATCAGGTTGCGCTCCAGCCTTGCCTTGTCGCTGTCGCTCAGTCCTTGCAGTCGCACACGCGCGGCTTCGACGCGGGCCGGCGGGTGATCGGCCTCCGCCCCTTCTCGCTCAAGGATGAAGACGTCATAGGCGCAGAGCTCGACGACATCGAAGCGCAGCGCCGTGCCGCCATGCGGCATGGGATAATCGAGGTCTGTGCGCGTCCAGTCGGTGATCGCCATGAAATTATAGCAGACGGTATTGATCCCGGCGGCGGCGACGGAGCGGACCGACGCCTTGTAATTGTCGATCAGGGTGCGCCAGTTGCCGCTGCGGGTCTTGATGTCCTCATGGACGACAATGCTTTCGACCACATCCCAGGTCAGGCCCGCTGCCTCGATGTCGGCCTTGCGCCTGGCGATCTCGTCCGCCGGCCAGGCGCGGCCGTCATTGAGGTGATGCAGCGCGCTGACGATGCCGACGGCGCCGGCTTGACGGACATGGGCAAGCGTCACCGGATCGTCTGGCCCGAACCAGCGCCAGGTTTGTCTCATGGCTTCTCACTCCGTATGCCAAGCGCCGCGAAGGCAGCGGCAGGTCCGCCCCGCCGCAGGCGCTCGAGATGGGCTGCCGTCAGATCGATCAGTGTCATGCGGTGGGAATGGTCTTTGGCGAAGCCGGCGAGATCGAATATCGCTGTCACCGTTTCATCAGCCGGCCGGCTGCCGAGCGCCGTAAGCGGAGTGTCGATCGGGTCGGTAAAATGGGCTTCCGGCAAGGTTTTGCCGCGCGCCTCGCAAGCGGCGATCCAGGCCGCCACCACCAACATGAGATGCGCGGGCGGGTCACCGGCGCTCAGTCGATCGAGGGCCGAGGCGACTATGCGCTGCGGCAGCTTCTGGCTGCCGTCATTGGCGATCTGCGCCGTGCGATGGGCGAGCGCGGTGTTCGAATAGCGTTCGGCGAGCTGGGCCGTGTAGCCGGCCGTATCGAGCCCGGCGTCCTGCGGCAGTGTCGGGATAGCCTCGGCCCATAGTTCGTCGACGAATTGCCGGATCGCCGGATCGGCAAAGGCGCGGTCGACCGTGTCGAAGCCGCTGAGCAGGCCGAGATAGGCGATTGCCGAATGCGAACCGTTGAGCAGCCGCAGCTTCATGTCCTCGAAGGGCCCGACGTCGCCGACCATGGTGACGCCGAACTCTTCCCAGACCGGCCTGCCTGCCGGGAAATCATCCTCGACCACCCATTGGCAGAACGGCTCGGTCATCACCGGCCAGGCATCCTCGACGCCGAGCTCGACGGCGATACGCGCCCGGTCGGCATCGGTGGTCGCCGGCACGATGCGGTCGACCATGCTCGACGGGAAGGCGACGCCATCGGCGATGTGCCCGGCAAGGCCGGGATCGCGCAGTGCTGCGAATTCGACCAGCAGGCGGTGCAGCGTAGCGCCATTGGCCGGAAGGTTGTCGCAGCAGAGCACGGTGAAAGGCTTGATGCCGGCGAAACGGCGGCGCGACAGCGCTTCGGTGAGAAAACCATGCGCCGTCCGTGGCATTTGCGGGTTAGCCAAATCATGGACGATGTCCGGATGGGTGCTGTCCAGACCGCCGCCGGCTGCTCTCAGATAAGCCTTTTCTGTGATCGTGAGCGTGACGATGCGGGTGCGCTGATCCGTCAGAGCGGCGAGCACCGCAGCCGGATCTTCCGGCGCCACCAGCATCGACAGGATCGAACCGATGACGCGCGGCTCTTCGCCGATGCTGCTCCTGATCGCCAGCGTGTAGAGGCCATCCTGCGGCGCCAGTGCGTCGCGCGTGTCTGGACTGCGCAAGGACACGCCGACAATGCCCCAGTCCGCCTCTCCCGCTGCCAGGCAGTCGTCGACATAGGCCGCCTGATGGGCGCGATGGAACGCACCGACGCCGAGATGGACGATGCCCGGTGCGACGCCGCCGCGGGCGTAGCGCGGAACCGCGACCGAAGCCGGCAGTGCCGTCAGCGTGCTGTTGGAAAGGCGTCTGTTGGTCATTGCGCCACGTGCCTGATCGAGATTGTTGGGTCCCTGCTGGCAGGCGGCGTAACACCCGATGCTGTCACGCACAATGGGCAATGGCCGACGAAAAGTCATCATACAACAACCCGGTTTTTGTATGTTGACATTATTTCTTTCCAACCCTACCGATGTCCGTGTTGGGAGGATCTACGTGGCCGCATTGACGGATCCGGATTTGCTGTTTGCCGCCGAGGCGCGCTCGCTTTCGCTGGCCCGCGATCTCTACGCCGCGGTCAAGGATCTGCCGATCGTCAGCCCGCACGGCCACACCGATCCGCGCTGGTATGCGCTCAACGAGGCGTTTCCCGATCCGGCACAGTTGCTGATCGTGCCGGACCACTACATTTTCCGCATGCTGTTCAGCCAGGGCGTTCTGCTTGAGGAGCTTGGGGTGCCGACGCTTGACGGCTCGCTGGTAGAGACCGACGGCAGAACGATCTGGCGGCGCTTCGCCGAGCATTATTACCTGTTTCGGGGTACGCCGACCCGGCTGTGGTTCGACCATGTGCTCGCCCATCTGTTCGGCATCGAAGAGCCGCTGACGGTCGCAACCGCCGACCGTCATTACGACACGATCGCGACCTTGCTGCAGCGTGAGGATTACCGTCCCCGCGCTCTGTTCGAGCGCTTCAACATTGAGGTCATCGCAACGACCGAAGGTGCGCTCGACAATCTCAGATGGCACCAGATGATCCGCGACAGCGGCTGGCAGGGCCGCGTCGTTACCGCCTATCGGCCGGATGCGGTCGTCGATCCCGATTTCGAAGGTTTTTCGGCCAATCTCGACCGACTTGGCGACATCACCGGCTGCGACACTGGCACTTGGGCCGGCTATCTCGCTGCGCATCGCCAGCGGCGCGCCTTCTTCAAGAGTTTCGGTGCGACGTCCTCCGATCACGGCCATCCGACGGCCGACACCGCTAATCTTTCGGATGCCGCCGCCACGGAGCTGTTCAACCGTATCCGCCGGGGTTCGGACGACGAGCGCGAGCGAAAATTGTTTCGCGCCCAGATGCTGACCGAGATGGCTAAGATGAGCCGCGACGACGGGCTGGTCCTGCAGATCCATCCCGGCTCCTGGCGCAATCATTCGCCGGCTATCTTTGACAGGTTCGGCAGGGACAAAGGCTTCGATATCCCGACCCGCACCGATTATGTGACGGCGCTGAAGCCGCTGCTCGACTGTGTCGGGCTGGAGCGCGACCTCACGGTCATCCTCTTCACCCTCGACGAGACCAGCTATGCGCGCGAGCTGGCGCCGCTCGCCGGCGTTTACCCGGCATTGAAGCTCGGGCCGGCCTGGTGGTTCCACGACAGCCCCGAAGGGATGCGCCGGTTCCGTGAGATGACCACCGAAACGGCTGGTTTCTACAACACCGTCGGTTTCAACGACGACACCCGCGCCTTTCCATCCATACCGGCCCGCCATGATGTGGCGCGCCGGGTCGATTGCGCATATCTGGCGCGTCTCGTCACCGAGCATCGGCTCGGCGAAGACGAGGCGCACGAGCTGGCGCAGGAACTTGCCTATACGCTCGCGAAAAAGGCGTACCGGCTCTAACGGCGCTTGCCGCCATCGTTTCAAAAACGGGAGGAAACCAATGCTGCATTTCTCTAGACTGGCGGGAGCTACGCTAGTTGCCGCCGCACTGCTGGCCGGATCGGCAAGCGCCCAGACGGTCCTGCGCTCGTCCGACACCCACCCGGATGGCTATCCAACGGTCGAGGCGGTCAAATATTTCGGCGAGCTGGTGAAGGAGCGCACCGCTGGCCGCTATGTGATCGAGATCTATCCTTCCGCGCAACTTGGCGAGGAAAAGGACACGATCGAGCAGGTGCGCACCGGCGTGATCGATCTCAACCGTGTGTCGATGGCGCCGTTCAACGGGCTCATCCCCGAGACCACCGTGCCCTCGCTGCCCTACATCTTCCGTTCGGAAGAGCATATGCACAAGGTCATGGACGGGGCGATCGGCGACCAGATCGCGGCGGCGTTCGACCACGTCGGGCTGGTGTTGCTCGCCTTTTACGACGGCGGTGCGCGCTCCTTCTATAATTCGAAGAAGCCGATCAACACTGTAGCCGATATGGCCGGCATGAAGTTCCGCGTCATCCAGTCCGACATCTTCGTCGACATGGTGGCGGCACTCGGCGCCAACGCGACACCGATGCCTTATGGCGAAGTGTATTCGGCGATCGAGACCGGGGTCATCGACGGCGCGGAGAATAATTTTCCGAGCTACGACACTGCCAAGCACGCGGAAGTCGCCAAGTATTATTCGCTCGACGAGCACACGATGGTGCCGGAAGCCTTCGTCATGGCGAAGTCGAGCTGGGACAAGCTGACGCCGGAAGACCAGGCGATCTTCAAGGCGACCGCCAAAGAAAGCGTCGCCAAGCAGCGCGAGCTGTGGACCGCCAAGGTCAAGGAATCGCGCGCCAAGGTCGAGGCAGCAGGTTCGCAGATCACGACGCCGGACAAGCAGCCCTTCATCGAGGCGATGGGGCCGGTCTACGAGAAGCACGTCAAGGATGACAAGCTGAAGGCCATGGTCGAAGCCATCAAGGCCGTGCAGTGATCAAGCGGCGGCGCGGACATTCCGCGCCGCCATCCTCTTGCGGAGAAAACCGGGTGGCTTCCAGCCCAAAACCAAGACCGCTTCTGTCCGGCGTCGCGCAAGTGATGTCGCGCGTCAGCACGGCGGCGCTGTCGATCGCCGGCATCGGGCTGGTGCTGATGACCGCCTTCGTCGCATGGCAGGTGTTCGGCCGCTATGTTCTGAACCGCTCGCCGAGCTGGACCGAGCCGGGCTCGGTGATGCTGATGAGCTGGTTCATTTTCCTCGGCGCCGCCGTCGGTGTGCGCGAGAACTACCATCTTGGCTTCGACGTCCTGCTCTACGTGCTGCCGAAAGGCGGCAAGCGTTGGCTGCGGATGATTTCGGACCTCGTCGCGCTCGCCTTCGGCATCGGCATGATCTGGTATGGCAGCCAGCTGGTCGCATTGACCTGGGGCTCTACCTTGCCGTCACTCGGCATATCGGGGGGCTGGGACTACGTCCCGCTTGTCGCGGGAGGAGCGCTCATCGTGCTCTTCACTCTGGAGCGCATCGTGCTTCGCCTCTCCGGCGCACCGATCGACGATGCCCTAGATGGACTGCCGCCGGCCGAAGTCGCGGCCGAACTCGACACCGCGAACGTGAAGGTCTGACGCCATGGAACTGTGGATTCTGTTCGGCGTCTTCACCCTGCTGATGCTTATCGGCACGCCAATCGCTTTCTGCCTCGGCGTCGCAAGCCTTGCCACCGTCCTCTATATGGGCCTGCCGCCGCTCATCGTATTCCAGCGACTGAATTCCGGCATGAGCGTCTTTTCGCTGCTGGCCATTCCGTTTTTCATCTACGCCGGCGACTTGATGGTGCGCGGCGGCATCGCCAGCAAGATCGTTGCCTTCGCCGGCTCGCTCGTCGGTCATTTGCGCGGCGGCCTCGGGCAGGTCAACATCGCCACCGCTACACTGTTCGGCGGCATTTCGGGCTCCGCGGTGGCGGAGGCAGCGGCGGTAGGCGGCCTGATGATCCCGCAGATGAAGGCGCGCGGCTATGGAGCGGACTACGCCGTCAACGTCACGTCGATGGCGGCGCTGATCGCGCTGCTGCTGCCGCCGTCGCACAACATGATCATCTATTCGATCTCGGCAGGCGGAAAGATCTCCATCGCCGATCTGTTCACGGCCGGTATCATCCCGGGCCTGCTATTGGCCCTGTCGCTGATGGTGACCGCCTATATCGTAGCGCGCTCCCGCGGCTATCCGACTGAGCCGTTTCCGGGCTTCACCGCCGTTGCGCATCTCTTCGCCGTCGCGGTGCCCGGCCTGCTGCTGATCGCGATCATCTTCGGCGGCGTACGATCGGGCGTGTTCACGGCTACCGAGAGTTCCTGTATCGCCGTCATCTATGCGTTGTTCGTAACCGTCTTCGTTTACCGGCAGATGACCTGGGAAGGTTTCGTTCATGCCACCTACGGCGCCGTGCGCACCACGGCCATGGTGCTGCTCATCATCGGCATGGCGGCGGCGTTCTCCTGGTTGATGGCCTTCCTGAAAGTGCCGGCAGCGCTCATCGCCTCCATGAACGCGATCTCGGACGATCCGCTGGTCGTGCTTCTCCTGCTCAACCTCCTGATGCTGTTCCTCGGCACCTTTATGGACATGGGGCCGACGATCATCATTTGTACGCCGATCTTCCTGCCCGTGGCGCAGGCCTACGGCGTCGATCCGGTGCATTTCGGCATCATCATGATCCTCAATTTCGGCATCGGGCTGAACACGCCGCCGGTGGGCGCGGTGCAGTTCGTGGCGTGCGCAGTGGGCAAGATATCCGTCTGGGAATCGATGCGCTCGATCTGGCCATTCTATGGCGCAGGCCTCGTGGTGCTGGGGCTCGTCACTTACATTCCGGCCATTTCGCTGTGGCTGCCGAGCGTCTTCAAATAGGAGGTGCGACATGGCCTCAGACACCGCAGCCGGCCTGCGCGTCGAACGAAGACCGAAACTTTCGGAAACCGTCGTTGCGGCGATCCGCAAGCAACTGCAGGCGGGCGAGATCCAGCCAGGGCAGAAGCTGCCGACCGAGGGCCAGTTGACCGAGACCTTCGGGGTCAGCCGCACTGTGATACGCGAAGCGCTGGCCAAACTTGCCGCGGACGGCCTGGTCGAGCCGCGCCAAGGCGCCGGGGTCTTCGTCACCGAGCATATCTCGACAGCATTCGGTGCTCTTGCGGCGGAGATGGGCAGCAAGGATTCGATCGCCCTCAACGTGCTCGAAGTCAGGTTGGCGATCGAGATCGAATCCGCCGGGCTCGCTGCCATCCGCCGCAACGCCGCGCAGGAAGCGGCGATCCAGGAAGCCTTCTTCGAATTCGAACGGCTGCTCCTCAACAGCGAGCCGACGGGACCGGCCGACCTTGCTTTCCACCGCGCAATCGCCAGCGCCACCAACAATCCGTTCTATGTCGAGATGCTCGACGTGCTCGGCCGGCGCGCCATTCCTTGCGACGTGACCTCGCCATGGTCGACCGAGATCGCCCAATCGGACGCCTATCAGCGCGGCCTGCAACGTGAGCATCTGGTAATCCTCAAGGCCATCTCGGCAGGCGATGCCGAGGCGGCCCGGGAGGCGATGCGCGCGCATCTCGGTGCCAGCCAGCAGCGCTATCGCGAGCGCCTGCATGCGCGCCAGGTTTTTTATGCCGATTCGGTCAAGGCCGCGGGCACTGAATAAGCAATTGAGGCAGCCCCATGGGACAGCAATGAATCACACTGACAATCATACGGATTTCACCTCCCGCTTCGCCATCGATCCTGTTTCTGCCGCTGCCATGGGAACGGACGAGCTGCGACACAATTTTTTGATCGAGGACTTGTTCCGACCCGGCCGCGTCGGCCTGACCTACACCCACTACGACCGCATGATCGTCGGCGGCGCCATGCCCGCCGGTACACCGCTGCCGCTGCAGGCGATCAAGCCGACCGGGACCAAGAATTTCCTCGACCGCCGTGAGATGATCATCGTCAACATCGCCGGTGCCGGCATCGTGAAGGCCGGCGGTCAATCCTACGAGCTGCAGGCGCGCGACATGCTCTATCTCGGCATGGGCACGGATGAGGTATCGTTCGCTGCGACCAATCCGGCAGCGCCGGCTAAATTCTACCTGCTCAGCGCGCCGGCGCATCAGGGCCATCCCAACCGGCTGATCCGCATCGGTGATGCCAAGCGGCTCGATCTCGGCAGCCAGGCAACCTCCAACGAGCGCTCGATCTTCCAGTTCATCCATGCCGATGGGGTAAAGACCTGTCAGCTTGTCGTCGGCATGACGCAGCTTGCCTCCGGTTCGGTCTGGAACACCATGCCATGCCATGTGCATGACCGGCGCATGGAAGCCTATCTCTATTTCGATCTGCCGGAGGCGGCGCGGGTGTTTCATTTCATGGGCGAGCCGGACGAAACGCGCCATCTCGTCATGCGAAACGAGGAGGCGGTGCTGTCGCCGGGATGGTCGATCCATTCGGGCGCCGGCACCTCGAACTACGCCTTCATCTGGGCGATGGCCGGCGACAATGTCGACTATACCGACGTTGACCTGGTAATGATGGAGGAGCTCAGGTGAGCGACCTCTCTGCGTTCAGCCTTACCGGCAAGCGTTTCCTCGTCACCGGCGCCAATACCGGCATCGGCCAGGGCATCGCCGTGTCGATCGCGCGCGCCGGCGGCGCGGTGGTCGGCGTCGGCCGCTCGGCGATGGACGAGACGGCGGAGAAGATTGCGGCGGCCGGCGGCCGCTTCGAGGCGGTCCGCTGCGACCTTGGCGACGATGCCGCTGCCCAGGCGATGCTTGACCGCGTCTGGGATGATACGGGGCCGCTCGACGGCCTGGTCAACAATGCCGGCATCATCCGGCGTGCCGATGCGGTCGACTTGACCAAAGCCGACTGGGACGACGTCATCGGCGTCAATCTCAAGACGGTGTTCTTCCTCAGCCAGCGCTTTGCCAGGCGCGTCCTTGCCGAGCCGGGGCGGCGTGGCAAGATCGTCAACATCGCCTCGGTACTGAGCTTTCAGGGCGGCATTCGTGTCGCCTCCTACACCGCCTCCAAACACGGCGTGCTCGGCATCACCCGGTTGCTGGCATGCGAATGGGCGGCAAAAGGCATCAATGTCAACGGTATTGCGCCGGGCTATATCGAAACCAACAACACCGAGGCGCTGCGCGCCGATCCCGACCGCAGCGCGTCGATCCTGGCGCGCATTCCGGCCGGGCGCTGGGGCGCGCCGGAAGACATCGGCGACGCAGCCGTCTTCCTGCTGGCGCCGGCATCGAACTATATGCATGGCGCGGTGATGCCGGTGGACGGCGGCTGGCTGGCGCGATGAACAACCAAAGATGAGAGTTTGGCGATGACCGGAACCAAAATCTTCTCGCATGCCGGTGAGGGCGCATGGACGCCGACGCCGGATGGCAACCGCAGACGCGTGCTCCTGCACACGGACGAGCTGATGATGGTCGAGTTCGGTTTCGACAAGGGTGGCGTCGGCGCGCTGCACTCGCACCCGCACGTCCAGGCGAGCTACGTCGCCGAAGGGCGCTTCGAGGTCACCATCGACGGCAGGACCGAGATCCTGGAAGCCGGAAGCAGCTTCATCGTTCCTTCCAACCTTGTCCATGGCGTCAAGGCGCTGCAGGCGGGACGACTGGTCGACAGCTTTACGCCGCACCGCGCCGATTTCCTCGACTGAGCTGCGGGCCCGAAGATCAGGCAGCCGGTTCTCAGAACGAAAAAACCCGCGCCTCCGGAGAGACGCGGGCGTGTTGCCTGGGCGCCTGTGGCGCCGCGGTACTCAAAACATCACCGCAGAACCTGAACCTGCCGAATGATGGTGAAGATAGGATTAACCGCTCCGAGGCGGTGCGATATTCACAGCCAAAGCGAATAGGGGCTGGAACGACGGTCTGATATCGGCCAATGAGAGAGAAGTTCGCCTCAGGCGGTGCCGCGGACAGGACCAGAGGGGGTCGATAAATGTTCGAATCTGCTGTCCAGGCAATCACCTGGCGATTCGCCGGCGAATTTCGGCAGGTCGTATCCCCGAAAGTTCCCTAATGCAGATAGCGGCGAGCGTCCCGGTGGAGGATTCCAAGCGGCGCGTCCTGAAGGATATATTCGGCTTCGATGATTTTCGTCTCGGCCAAGCGGCCGTGATGGAGGCGTTGCTGGCCGGGCATCACGTGCTGGCGGTCATGCCGACCGGCGCCGGCAAATCGCTCTGCTACCAGGTCCCGGCGCTGGTGCTGGGCGGGCTCACCATTGTCGTTTCGCCGCTGGTGGCCCTGATGCAGGATCAGGTCGCCGCATTGCGGCTTGCCGGCGTGGCGGCCGATACGATCAATTCCTCGCTCGACCGCGATGCCAATGTCGCTGCATGGCGCCGTGTCGCCGCAGGCCAGACGCGCCTGCTCTATCTTGCACCGGAGCGGTTGATGACCGTGCGAATGCTCGAGGCGTTGACCAAGCTCGATGTCCGGCTGATCGCCATCGACGAGGCACATTGCATCTCGCAATGGGGACCGGCGTTCCGGCGCGAATACGAAGAATTGTCGAGACTACGTGATATCTTCCCGAAAGTGCCGATCATTGCGCTGACGGCGACGGCGGACGAGACGACGCGCACCGACATTGCCGCGCAACTGTTCGACGGACGCGTCGATACGGTGGTGCTCGGCTTCGACCGGCCGAACATCAAGCTAGGCATTGAGCCCAAGCAGGACAGCAAGCGCCAATTGCTAAACTTCGTGCAGCGCCATGCAGGCCGCAGCGGGATCGTCTATTGCCTGTCGCGCAAAAAGACCGAAGAGATGGCGGCGTTCCTCGAGCGGAACGGCGTACGCGCGCTCGCCTATCATGCCGGCATGAGCAAGGACGCGCGTGAAGCGAATCAAAACGCTTTCATGACCTTGTCCGGCGTGGTGATGGTGGCGACCATCGCCTTCGGCATGGGGATCGACAAGCCGGACGTCGCCTATGTCTTCCACACCGACCTGCCGGGCAGCTTGGAGGCCTATTATCAGGAAATCGGGCGGGCGGGCCGCGACGGGCGGGCGGCCGAGGCACATATGCTCTTCGGTCTCGGCGATATCCGCATGCGCCGGCTTTTCATCGAAGACGAGGACGCGCCGGCTGAGCACAAAAGGCGCGCGCATGGCCGACTCGATACGCTGATCGGTTACTGCGAGACGACGCAGTGCCGCCGTCAGATCCTGCTTGGCTATTTCGGCGAGAGTGCTTCGCCTTGCGGCAATTGCGACAACTGCCTCGACCAGGGGCCGCATGCGGATGGCGAGGCGGAGGCGCGGATCATCCTGGCGGCGATCGCACAGACCGGCGAGCGCTTTGGCGCCGCCCATGTCGTCGATGTTCTGCTCGGCCACGAAACCGAGAAGGTCCTGGACAGGAACCACCACAGGCTTGCCAGCTTCGGCACCGGTGTCGCGCACAAGAAAAATGTGTGGCTGTCGCTGCTCCGCCAACTCGTCGCGGGAGGGTTCCTGACATTGGACTCAACCGGCCATGGCGGCCTCGCCATTGCCGAGAAGGGCCGTGGGCTGGCTCGGGGCGAGGCCTCGTTCCGGTATCGCGTGGACGCGCGCCAGTCATCGCGAGGCAAGATACGGACCGATACCGCAGCAGGTACGGAAGGTCTGGATTCGGTTCTGCTGGCCGCGCTCAAGGCTGTACGGCTGCGTCTTGCCCGGGAACGCCAGGTGCCGGCCTTCGTGATCTTTTCGGATCGTACACTGATCGATATGGCCGAACGCTGCCCGCGTGATCTGGACGCCTTCGCCGCGGTCAACGGTGTCGGCGCCGCCAAGCTCAAGGATTTCGGCGAGATATTCCTCGGCGCGATCGCTGCGCATCAATCTGGTGTGGCGGGCTGAAGACCCACTTCAGTGACGTAATCAGCACCTGCTTCGCCTCGCCGCCGCAATCGCAGCCTCCTGCTGCCGCAAGCGCTCGATCTTCGCACTCTGGCGGGCAGCCACGGTCGAGGCGACACGCTGCCCTCCCAACAGCCAGCCCGGAATGTTGGTGTGGACGACTTTGCCACGAGCGATGGCTGTCGCCGACATTTCGTCGGCGACAGCGCCCATCGCCACGTTGAGTTCGACGCAACTCATCTTGTCGTATTTCGCAGCATCAAAGGATGCCGGCAAAGGCGATGCGCAACTTCCGACAAACATCAGGCTGCACATCAGAGGCGTGGCCGTGGAGATAGCCTTCATTCCCTTATCAAGCACGTTGATGCCGGACGGGCGGATTTTCGGAGGGTTCTCGATCTCAGGCCGCGAAGCGCTCCCGAGGTTCGGCGTAACTGAAGCATGTGACCTCTACGATACTCTGTGCTGACCGTCCTGTTTGTCCTCGAAGAATTCCGAGAGTGCCGCTGCCGTTTTGTCGGGGTGCTCTTCTGGGAAAAAGTGCCCGCCTTGGACAGCGCGTCCTTCCACTCTGTCGGCCCATTTCCTCCAAATGGCCAGCGGCCCGCCCTCTTGCGCATGCCAGTTCTCCAGGGCGCCTTCGCCACTCCATAGCGCCACTAGCGGACACTCGATGCGACGACCGTTTACCTGGTCCAGCGCGTCATGTTCACGATCGATCGTCGCAGCGGCGCGATACTCTTCGCAGATGGCGTGAATATGCGCGGGATCGCGAAGCGCATCAACATAGGCGTCCCTGACCTCTTTGGAGACCATTTTCGCCGACGATCCCCACTGCGTTATTGCATCGTCGACGACGGCATCGGGAGCCGCACCTATCAGACGCTCCGGCAGGGGCTCCGGCTGGGCAAGAAGGCTCCAGGGCCAGAAGCCGAGCGCCAGTTTGGCATCCGCCCGATCCCATGTTGCGGCGGTGGGGATGATGTCGAGGACGGCGACTTTGAGCACTTTGTCGGGATGGTCGAGCGCCAGGCGATAGGCAACCCGCCCGCCACGGTCATGCCCGGCAACCATGAACCGCTCAAACCCCAGCTGTTTCATGGCCTGAACCATGTCGCCGGCCATGGCGCGCTTGGCGTATGGGCTATGATCGGCAGATGAAACCGGGCATCCGCTTTGCCCATAGCCTCGAAGGTCGGCGGCGACCACCGTGAAGCGGGGCGCCAAGGCTGCGGCGATATCCCTCCACATCAGATGCGTTTCTGGAAAACCGTGAAGAAGCAGCAGCGGCGGACCGGTGCCACCGACCCTTGCGAAAATGGTCGTATCGTCCAGTCGCAAGCTGGTGGCTCTGAAACCTGCAAACACCGTTAGCCTCCTCGGGCGCCCTTAGACAAACTCTCCAAGGGCGCTAACGGCCGCCTGAGGCGAAAACCCCGGCCGCAATGGCCAGGGTTCAAGCCGGCCAGTTGCTAGAATCGAAACCAGACCCACACGCGCCTGCGGAAGCACCGCCTGCGCCGATAGCCATTTCGCCAGTAAACGCGACAGACCCTTCTCCAAGCACGCCGGCGGCGCCGACGCGGCCGGTGCCACCGGCGATGATAGACTGGTTGCAACTCGGCTTGAGTTTCGTCGTCGTCGAAGGTCTCGACATCCGGCGCCTCGAGTTCATCGAGAATGCCGCTTCTGGCAGTTGGAACGCCGGCCACTGCGTTGATTGGCCGAACTGTGCTTGCAAGGGCCGCGGCCCCGGCAATGCCAAACATTCCTGTCAAAAATAGTCGCCGATCCATGGAAACCTCCCAGTCTTCAACCAGCAATAGAACAAGGCTAATGATGGGGAGATAGCGCAGTCGGTGCGAACGCCTAGTGGCGCCCGGCGATTGCAATGATCCGGTCGGCCGGAGGGCGTTGCCTCCTCCTCGAAGTGGGATGGCTACCTCGATCGACAAACACCCGGCGCTTTCTGAATTTATGGCGAGCCGAGATCAATAACGATCGAATGACGTCTACGCCATAGCCACCCAATTTCACGTGCAAGGAGGCTTGACTGCCATCCTACCAGAAGGTAGGTAAGGGCATGAGCAACTTGTCTACCACCTCTGACGACATCCTGGCTTGTGCGCGTTCTCTGATCGTCGCCGGCGGCTACAACGGTTTCAGTTATGCCGACATCGCTGATGTGGTCGGGATCCGTAAGGCGAGCATCCATCACCATTTCCCAAGCAAAGTCGATCTGGTTCGGACGCTGGTTGCGGGGTATCGGGAAGAAGCTGAAGCGGGGATGGCAAATGTCGAACTTCACGAATCCGATCCGCTCGAACAGTTGCGGATCTATGCCGGGTATTGGGAAGCCTGCATTGCGGACGCCAGCGCCCCGTTTTGTATCTGCGCGCTGTTGGCAAGCGAGCTCCCCGTTCTGCCCGAGGAAGTGGGCGTCGAGGTCCGGGCGCATTTCCGCTCCCTGTCGGCTTGGCTTACATCCGTGCTGGAGCGCGGCGCGCGGCGCGGCCAATTTCAACTGATGAGTACCCCTCGCGCCGAGGCTGAAGCGTTCATGGCGACTGTCCACGGCGCGATGCTTTCGGCACGGGCCTATGGCGACCCGACGATATTCGGCGTCATAACAGGCCCGCTCCTGGAGCGGCTCGCTCCGCGTTCCCTCCAGATACGACACTAAGATCTCAACAAACCATAGCCGTAACGGCTCCGCGACGTTCGTCAAGACTCTCTACCTACTAGTCGAAAGGACATCCAATGACGGTTCACAATAGCGATCTTTCCCGTGCCAGCCAGGAACAATGGCTCAAGCTCTATTACTTCGCTCGGACGGCGTTCTCGGCTGCTTGGGTGGCGGCTGCCTTTACGGTGGGACAGAATTCCGGGGAGATCGCGGCGGTGTTACTCGTGGCTTATCCTGCATGGGATGCCCTGGCCAATTTTGTCGACGCATCGCGCAGCGGAGGATTGGGACAGAATCGCACACAGACCATCAACCTCGTAGTCAGTATGGTGACAACGCTCGCGGTCGTTCTCGCGCTGGAGATGAGCATGAATTGGGTGCTCGGGGTGTTCGGCGTATGGGCGATCCTGTCTGGCCTGCTTCAACTCGGCACCGCAGTCCGCCGTTGGAAGAGCTATGGTGCACAGTGGGCGATGATCCTGAGCGGAGGGCAATCAGCGCTGGCAGGCACGTTTTTCATCGTGCAGGCGCGGATGCCGATGCCGCCATCCATCAGCAACGTGGCCGGCTATGCCGCAGTAGGCGCCCTCTACTTTCTGGTTTCGGCGGTGTGGCTAAGTGTGAGCCAATTGCGGCGGAAGGCTGCATAGGCCGCGATCTTAAGCCATTACCAGCGCGATGAGAGATGCTGTTATCTATGGCTCGGGCCATACCGTTCCGAAGTGGCGGAGAGGGAGGGATTCGAACCCCCGATGGGCTTGCACCCATGCCGCATTTCGAGTGCGGTGCATTCGACCACTCTGCCACCTCTCCGCGGTCATGGTCCGCCGTTGCCGGCGCGGCGCACTAGATAACGGCTGGACAGGCAGGTTACAAGGGCCAATCTGCCCCGTCGCCGCAGGTTCTGTCCCTGCTTCCTTCGAGCCTCCGGCAGCCGCTGCTCGATATTTGCAAGGACTGGGCTCAACCCGTTTGCAGCTTGCCCGCGGCGCTTGCCTTGACTCAAGCCGAACGTTCGGTTAGGGACAGCGCGCAATCGGCGTGGAGGGATCTTCCGCGCCGCTTGTTTTTTGAACCCGCAGACTGACAAAAAGACGGCCGAACCGCCTAAGGCGGTTCATCAAGGCCGACCGAACAGCGAAAGGCAAAAAATGTTCGCAGTCATCAAAACGGGCGGCAAGCAGTATCGCGTTGCCGCCAACGATCTCCTGAAGATCGAAAAACTCGAAGCCAATGTCGGCGATATCGTTGAGATCGGCCAGGTGCTCGCACATGGCGAGGGCGAGAACGTCACGTTCGGTGCGCCGTTCGTCGACGGCGCCTTGGTCACCGCCGAAGTCGTCGAACAGGGCAAGAACCGCACCGTCATCGCCTTCAAGAAGCGCCGCCGGCAGAATTCGCGCCGCAAGATCGGCCATCGTCAGCTTTTGACCACCGTCAGGATCGCCGAGATCCTGCTGGATGGCGCCAAGCCGGCGAAGAAGGCCGCCGCCAAGACTGAGGTAAAGGCTGCTCCCAAGAAGGAAGCCAACGCAGAGGCTGCGCCGAAGGAAACCGAGGCCAAGGCAACCGAAACCGCCGCTCCGCTGTTCAAGGCACCGAAGGGCGAACCGGACGATCTGACCGTGATCAAGGGCATCGGCCCGGTTGCAGCCGGCCAGCTCAACGAACAGGGCATCACGACCTTCGCACAGATCGCCAAACTGTCCGACAAGGATGTCGCCAAGATCGACGAGCACATGCCGTTCAGCGCCGACCAGATCAAGGACTGGCGCGAGCAGGCCAAGGAATTGGCGAAAAAGTAGAACGACCCGGCGCAATCGTCGCCGGATCGGACTTGAAACGGAACGCGAACGCGTTCATAAGATTGTTTAGGCGTCTCACGGCGCATCGGAGTAGTTAGATGGCACACAAGAAAGCTGGCGGATCGTCGCGCAATGGTCGCGACTCCCATTCCAAGCGGCTCGGCGTGAAGAAGTTCGGCGGCGAAGCCGTGATTCCGGGCAACATCATCATTCGTCAGCGTGGCACGACGTGGCATCCCGGCACCAATGTCGGCATTGGCACGGACCACACGCTGTTTGCGCTCGAAGCTGGCGCAGTCACCTTCAACAAAAAAGCCAATGGCCGAACCTACGTATCGGTGAACCCGATGACGAAGGCAGCGGAGTAGCCGGTTCCGCACGAGAACACCGGCACCCATCTCGGGACCGGTGTCTGGCCAAGCCAGGAAAAGGATCAGGGGAGATGGGTTTCCATCTCCCTTTTTTCTTGCCTGGAGGACTGACATGGTTGCCGAAGCGGAAGACTCAGACGACGAAAGTTACACGATAGATTGCCCGGTGCTCGCGACCGAGCGGCTGGTCATGCGTGCCCCGCGTGAAAGCGACATCGAGCAATTGGTGGCGCTCGCCGACAACCGCCATGTCGCGGAAATGCTGGCTCGCATGCCGCATCCCTATGGCGAGGCGGAGGCACGCGCTTTCCTGGCTATGACGGCATCGCGCCGGGCTGGAATCGCCTATGCGTTGACGCTGGCCGGCACCGAGACCTTCGTCGGCTGTGCCGGACTCAACACAACGGATCGCGGGCTGGAGCTCGGCTACTGGATCGGCGAGCCGTACTGGAAACGCGGCTACGCGACGGAGGCAGCGCACGCACTGGTCGACCTTGCCTTCCAGAGAACCACGATCCAGGTGCTGCACGCCTCGACGCGGGTTATCAATCCGGCCTCGCGCCGCGTCATCCACAAATGCGGCTTCCAGTATGCCGGCCAGGGCATGCTGAATTCGATCGTTGCCGGTCAGGTGCCGGTCGAACGCTACCGCCTCGATCGCAAGACCTGGACCAGTCTCAGGAACTGGGTGCATTTTTGATGGATGCGGCTCACGCCATCTCTAGCCAGACCGGCAAGTGGTCCGAACCGGCCGCTTGCCGGTCGACCCACAGGCGCCTCAGCGATTTGGCAAGCGAAGCGCTGGTGAAGATGTAGTCGATGCGCTTGTAGCGGCTGGTATCGCCCGGCCGCTTGGGGTCGACCCAGGTGACGAGATCGGCGCCGGCAGCGCCGAGGCGCACGGCGGCATCGACGGCGAGGTCGGCGGTCACCGGCATGCCGAATTCATGGTCGGGTTGGCCGGCGAGTTCGACGTGCTCCGGCGATCCGGCGAGCATGTTGAAGTCGCCCATGACGACGAAGGCTTCAGGACAAGGCAGGTCCGGCAAGCCGATCTCGGCGACGCCGGAGAGCCCGCCGCCCTCGAGCGGGTAGTTTAATAGGCGTTCGCGCAGAAAGCGGATTTGGCTCAGGCGTTCAACCGGGCTGCGGTGGTCGAGATGGGTGGAATAGAAGCGGATCGGACCAAGCGGCGTTTCGATCAGCGCCTCCAGCGCGCCGCGCTGGAAGTTCATTGCTTCGAAACTGCGGCTGCGCGGCAAAAGGAGATTGCGCGACAGATGGATCGGCGTCCCCGACAGCACCATGTTGCCGAGCTGGAAGGTGGTCGTGATGGCGCGGCCGTTCTCCAAGCGCGAGCCAGCGTCGGCTTCGAAATTGCTGCCGTAAACGGCAAAATAGTCGGGCAGCGCCTCGCCGAGTTCGGCCACCATGTCGCGGCCGCCATTCTTCGGGTTGGCGCGGGTGACCTCCTGCAGCGCGATCACGTTGGCGCCGCGCACGGCATCGGCGATACGGCCGACATCGTACCGGCCGTCGAGACCGACGCCGTAGTGGATATTGTAAGTTACCAGCTTCATTCCGACATCTCGCGCTTGGAAAGCCGAAGATCGATTTTCGGCAAGGGTCAACCAAAGGCTACGCGTCTAGAGATACGCGCGACGTTACAGTAGTAAAAACGGCCCTCGCCCTTCGACCCGCCTTGGTTTAGAGCAATCCCGCAAAGCCAATAACAGAAACCATACAATCCGATGAAATTTCTCGATCAAGCCAAGGTCTACATCCGCTCCGGCGACGGCGGCGCCGGTTCGGTGTCGTTCCGCCGCGAAAAGTTTATCGAGTTCGGCGGTCCGGACGGTGGCGACGGTGGCCGCGGCGGCGATGTCTGGGTGGAGGCAGTCGACGGACTAAACACGCTGATCGACTATCGCTATCAGCAGCATTTCAAGGCCAAGACCGGGACGCACGGTATGGGCCGCAACATGACCGGCGCCAAGGGTGCCGACGTAACGCTGAAAGTGCCGGCCGGAACACAGGTCTTTGCCGAGGACAATGAGACGCTGATCTGCGATCTGACGGTCGTCGGCCAGCGCTTTCTGTTGGCCAAGGGCGGCAATGGCGGTTTCGGCAACCAGCACTTCAAGACCTCGACCAACCAGGCGCCGCGCCGCGCCAATCCCGGACTGCCAGGCGAAGAGCTCAACGTCTGGCTCAGGCTGAAGCTGATCGCCGATGCCGGCCTTGTCGGGCTGCCCAACGCCGGCAAGTCGACCTTCCTGGCGGCGGTCACCGCGGCCAAGCCGAAGATCGCCGACTATCCCTTCACCACCCTGCATCCGGGCCTTGGCGTGGCCCGCATCGACGGGCGCGAATTCGTCATCGCCGACATTCCCGGCCTGATCGAAGGCGCGCATGAAGGGGTCGGCATCGGCGACCGCTTCCTTGGCCATGTCGAGCGCACGCGCGTCCTTCTGCATCTTGTCTCGGCGCAGGAAGAAAATCCGGCCAAGGCCTACAAGACCGTGCGTGCCGAGCTCGAAGCCTACGGCAACGGCCTAACCGACAAGGTCGAAATCGTCGCGCTTTCCCAGGTCGACATACTCGATGCCGACGCACGCAAGAAAAAGACCGCCTCGCTGAAACGCGCCGCCGGCCGCGCGCCGATGCTGCTTTCTGCTGTCACCGGCGAAGGCGTCGAGGCGGTGTTGCGCGCGCTGATGGCTGTGGTGGCGGAGGCCCGCGAAGCTGTCGCTGCGCCGGTCGAGACGCGCTGGAACACATAGCCATGGCCGCGCAATCGCTGAAAAATTATCGGCGCATTGCCGTCAAGATCGGCTCGGCGCTGCTTGTCGACCGCACGACGGGCCTGAAGCGCGACTGGCTGGCCTCGCTTGCCGACGACATCACCGTGCTGGCCAATGGCGGCGCCGAAATTCTCGTCGTGTCTTCCGGGGCGATTGCGCTCGGCCGCACCATCCTCGGCCTCGGCAAGCGAGCGCTGAAGCTCGAGGAGAGCCAGGCCGCTGCTGCCGTCGGGCAGATCGCCTTGGCCGGCGCCTGGTCGGATGCGCTCGGCAAGAATGGCTTGAAATCGGGCCAGATCCTGCTGACGCTCGGCGACACCGAAGAGCGCCGCCGCTACCTCAACGCGCGGGCGACGATCTCGACGCTGCTCAAGATGACGGCAGTGCCGGTCATCAACGAGAACGACACGGTGGCGACATCGGAAATCCGCTATGGCGACAACGACCGGCTGGCGGCGCGCGTCGCCACTATGATGGGCGCCGACCTTTTGGTGCTGCTTTCCGACATTGACGGGCTCTACACGGCACCGCCTGCGCGTGACCCGCAAGCTCGGTTCATTCCCGTCGTCGACCGCATCACTCCCGACATCGAGGCAATGGCGGGTGCTGCCGCTTCGGAATTGTCGCGCGGCGGCATGCGCACCAAGCTCGACGCCGGCAAGATCGCCACCGCCGCCGGCACCGCCATGATCATCACATCGGGCACGCGGCTGTCGCCGCTGCTGGCAATCGAGCGCGGCGAGCGCGCCACCTTCTTCCGGCCGAGCGCCAATCCGGTCAAGGGTTACAAGACCTGGATCGCCGGGCAGCTCGAACCTGCAGGACGGCTGACCGTCGATGCCGGCGCGATCAGCGCGCTGCTCTCCGGCAAGTCGCTGCTGCCGGCCGGCGTCAAATTGGTCAGCGGCAATTTTGCGCGCGGCGATACGGTGGCCATCCTGTCGCCCGAGGGCCGCGAGATAGCGCGCGGGCTGGTTGCCTATGATGCCGCCGATGCCGTAAGGATCGCTGGCCTGAAGACGACCGAGATCGAAACCGTGCTCGGCTACGAGGCGCGTTCGGCGATGATCCACCGCGACGACCTCGTGGTGAGCGGCGCGGCCGACGGAGATGCAGCCCGCCATTGACGGCGCGCTACTGGTCAGGCTCATGCGGCCATTTGGGTGGGTTGCGATATCGATCCTGAAAGTCCTGGTATATCTTCAGAAGTTCGCTGCAACCTCCCAACTCCGCTTCGATGCCAGCCTTGGCACGTCGATCCACTTCGGCTTGGGGAACATCCTTGTCGTCTTCGACGACGAGATCGCGGATGAGCGCGTCAGTCGTCATTGCTTCTGCCCCTTCCATCCTTTTTTGAATTCCGCCTCAAGCCGAGCGCGCGGCCCACATCCATGCAACTCTTCAACAACGACGTTGATCTGGGAAAGCGGTGTCGGTGGCGCGCCGCAATAGCGCTCAGCGAGTGCGAGGGACATCATCGAGCTTACCATAAGCATGGCCTTGCCGTCGGGGCTCTCTCCAGGTTCAAATTTGTCGTCGCAGTAGTCCGCGGCACGGAGGCTTGTCGGTATGAGCATCGCGCCGAGAGCAACGAGGATAACTGTCTTCATTCTGCTTCCTCAAATTTGCGGCCATTGCCGCGAAGGCTGCCCGCGTGTAAATCCACCAGCTTCACTGGATCGGTCAAATGCTGAACAAACACCAAGGCGATGATGTAGCCAGTTTGATGACACGGATAGGCCGCAAGGCGCGCGCTGCCGCCCGACCGCTGGCCATTGCGAACACTGCTGCCAAGAATGCCGCGCTCCTCGCCATGGCCGACGCCATCATCGCCCGTGAGCAGGACATTCTCGATGCTAACGCCATCGATGTTTCGAATGGTCACGAATCCGGGCTTTCCGCCTCCTTCATAGATCGGCTGAAGCTCGATCCCGCCCGCATCCGCGCCATGGCAGACGGGATCAATGAAATCGCCGGGTTGCGCGATCCGGTCGGCGATGTCATTGCCGCCTGGGAGCGGCCGAACGGGTTGCATATCGAACGGGTGCGCACGCCGCTTGGCGTCGTCGGCGTCATCTATGAGAGCCGGCCGAACGTGACCGCCGATGCAGGCGCGCTCTGCCTCAAGGCGGGCAATCCGGTGATCCTGCGCGGCGGCTCGGATTCGGCGAATTCTTCCGCCGCGATCCATGCCTGCCTGGTCGAGGGGCTGAAGACAGCCGGGCTGCCGGAGGATGCCATACAGTTGGTGCCGACCACCGATCGCGCCGCCGTCGGCGAAATGCTGAAAGGGCTTTCCGGCAATCTCGAGGTCATCATCCCGCGCGGCGGCCGCAGGCTGGTCGAGCGTGTGCAGAACGAGGCACGGGTGCCGGTCTTCGCGCATCTCGAGGGCATCTGTCATCTCTATATCGACGGATCGGCCGATCTCGACATGGCGGTCAAGATCGCGGTCAATGCCAAGATGCGGCGCACCGGGGTGTGCGGTGCTGCCGAGACGCTGCTGGTCGACCGTGCCGTCGCCGGCACGCACCTGGTGCCGATCCTCGGGGCCCTACAGGCGGCAGGCTGCGAGATCCATGCCGATGCCGAGGTGCTGAAGCTTTATGCCGATGCCCAACCCGCGACCGATGCAGACTGGGTGACCGAATATCTCGATGCCATCATTGCGGTGAAGCTGGTCGACGGCGTTGCCGGCGCGATCGAGCATATCGAGAATTTTTCATCGCATCACACCGAGGCGATCATCGCCGAGGATGCAAAGGCCGTCGAACGGTTCTTCAGCGAGATCGATTCGGCGATCCTTCTGCACAACGCCTCGACCCAGTTTGCCGATGGCGGTGAGTTCGGTATGGGCGCCGAAATCGGCATTGCCACCGGCAAGATGCATGCGCGCGGGCCGGTCGGCGTCGAGCAACTGACGTCGTTCAAATACCGCGTACGCGGGTCGGGACAGGTGAGGCCTTGACCTTTTTCGCCGCTAGGGCTTGAAGTTTGCGCCCAGCCACCCCCCTCTGTCCTGCCGGACATCTCCTCCGCAAGGGGGGTGCTTAGCACGATGCTATCCCCTTCCGAGCATCCCGTCCCTCCGCGCTACCTCAAGATGCCGCATGCCGGGAAAGGCGTGGCGGTCGGGCTGTTCGGCGGTTCGTTCAACCCGCCGCACGCCGGCCATGCGCTGGTCGCCGAGATCGCGCTCAGACGCCTTGCGCTCGATCAGCTGTGGTGGATGGTGACGCCCGGCAACCCGCTCAAGAATGCCGGTGACCTGGCACCGCTGGCCAAGCGGCTGGAGCTATCCGAAAAGATCGCCAAGAACCCGAAGATCAAGGTCACCGCCTTCGAGGCGGCCCACCGCGTCCGCTTCACCGCCGATACGCTGGCGCTGGTCAAGGCGCGTAACCCCGGCGTCGATTTCGTCTGGATCATGGGGGCCGACTCGCTTCGCGACTTCCACCGCTGGCAGCGCTGGCGCCGCATCGTCATGACGTTCCCGATCGCGGTGGTCGACCGGCCGGGCGCGACACTGTCGTTCCTGTCGTCTGTGGTCGCCAAGACGTTCGACTATGCCCGCGTAGACGAGGGCGACGCGCCGCGGCTCGCCCGCATGGACGCGCCGGCCTGGACCTTCATCCACGGCCCTCGTTCGTCGCTGTCGTCGAGCGCGATCCGCAAGGTAGCAAGGGGCTGAGCCGACACGGAAGGCAAGACCGCTGATGTCGCTTTTGCCGCTGCCTTGACCAGCTTGATGGGCGATCCTCGGTCATGACGATTCTCGAGCGCGACCAGGACAAGAACGGTCTAGGGCAGCCGGCCCCGTCGATCGCCATTGCCAGTATCCTCTTGTCGATGGCGCTGATCGCCGTCGGCAATGGCCTCATGTTCGCCTATATCCCAGTCCGGCTCGGCGCCGCGGGCTTCGATCCGACTTGGGCGGGGCTGATCGTCACCGGCCTTTCGGCTGGCGGCCTCGCCGGCTGCATCCTGACCGGGCCGCTGGTGCGGCGTGTCGGCCATGCCCGCGTGTTCATGGTGCTGTCGGCACTCATCGTGCTGTCCAACGCCGCGGTCGGCGCCGGGCCGCATCCCTTGCCGTGGATCGCTGCACGGGCGCTCTACGGCTTTGCCATTTGCGGCCTGTTCATCGTCGCGCAGAGCTGGCTGAACGATGTCGTTGCCAACGCCATCCGTGGCCGGGTCATGGCCATCTTCTACGTTGCCTATGTTGCCGGACTCGGCGTCGGCTATTCGACGCTGGCGTTGATCGATATCCGCGCGGCCGACGCGCCGCTGATCGGCATTGCCTTCACCGCGCTGTCGATCCTTCCCGTCGGGCTGACCCGGCTCGCGCAGCCACCGGCGCCGCAAGCGGCGTCCGTGGCGCTCGGCCGCGCCTGGCGGATCTCGCCGGTGGGCGTTGCCGGCATGCTTGCCGTCGGCGGCCTGTCGATGACGATCTCGGGCTTTGCGCCGATCCATGCCACGGCCAAGGGCTACAGCCAGGCCGACGTCGCCTTGCTGCTTTCGGCAATGCCGGTCGGCACGCTGATCCTGCAGATCCCGCTCGGCTGGATTTCCGACCGCACCGACCGGCGCTTCGTGCTGATCGCGGCGTCGGCGCTTGCCGCCGCGGCGGGCCTGTTTGCCCTCGGTTTCGACGGCGGCGCGCTGGTGGCGCTGCTCGTCATCTACGTGGTCTGGGACGGCGCCTCGGAATCGATCTACTCTCTGGCCAGCGCCCATGCCGGCGATCGCGCCGGCAAGGACGACATGGTGGCGCTGTCGAGCTCGCTTTTGTTCGCCTGGTCGCTCTCCGGCTTCGTCGTGCCCGGCATCGTGACCGGGCTTTCCGCCGTATACGGCACGCAGGCCTTCATCTATGTGGCAATCGTCATTGCCGCCGCTTACTGCCTGTTCGTTCTTTGGCGAGTCGTCATGGTGCGGCCCGTGCCCGCCACCGAGACCGGCAGTTTCGCGCCGATGACGGCGCAGGCGCCGTTGCCCGTCGATCTCGCCTTCGCGCCCGAAGGTCAACGCGGGCGCGAAGAAATTTGAACACTCTCCAGCTGGCTTCAAATGCTCTATTGCCGTGTGGCTGAGGCATCCGCCTGCGGCGCTTTCGGTGCCGGCGCCGGGACCGAAAGGCCCTCGGCATCGAACGCCTGCTTGACACTCTTGGTGAGGTCGATCTGGGTGGCGAAGAAGTCGGCAGCCGCCGTCCAGTAGCGCAAGGTGATGGCGACGGTGCTGTCGCCGACGGTCGCGACAAAGGCGATCGGCGCAGGCTGCCGCCTGACACGCCGGTCGGCGGCGGCAACGCCACGCATGGTCTTTTGCGCGAAGTCGATGTCGTTCCACGAGCCGATGCCGAGCGTGACGTCGCCGCGACGCACACCGTTGCGGGTGAAGTTGCGGACCGGCTGGTTCCATAGGGTCGAGTTGGGTGCAAGCACGTAGACGCCTTCGACCGTCCTCAGCGTTGTAGCGAACAGCCCGATCTCCTCGACGGTGCCGGATATGGCGCCGACCTCGACATATTCGCCGATGCGGAACGGCCGCAGCGCCAGCAGCATGATGCCGGCGGCAATGTTCTGCAGCGTGCCTTGCAGCGCCAGGCCGATGGCCAGGCCGGCGGCACCGATGGCGGCAATGATCGAAGCGGTCTGCACGCCGAACTGGCCGAGAACCATGATCACGACCAGGCCGAGGATGGCGTAGCGGACGACCTGCGAGAAGAAATGGCGGAGCGTTTCGTCGAAGCCATGGATATGGCCGAGGCCGGCATAGATCGAACGCTCGGCGAGGCCAGCGACGATGTAGCCGATGACCAGCAGGATGACGGCGCCGACCGCAGAAAGCGAGTAGGAGACGATCAGCGTGCTGAGTTGCGCCAGGCCGGATTGCACGGTGACGAGGGCGTTCTGGGGATCGATCGGCATGTCGGGATTCCGGTTTGTGGATGAGCCGATAACCGCTGCGGGGCGAGGCGGTTCCGATTTTCTCGCTCGGAAAGCCTCATATTCGGCCGCTGCCGGGCGCCTGCTTGCGAGCGGTGTCTTGAAACTGCAACCTAACTCTGCCTATCTAAGCAGTGTCACCTGATTTTGAAGGTGATTTGGTTGTTCTTGCTGCGAAAGGAAATACACTGAGAACAGCACTTCGGAAGAAGGCCGACATCGTGCCTTCGCCGGCCGGAATCAGCGTAAACGACGCCGTGTCCCGCGCCATCAAGACAGTCCTTGCCAGTCTGGAAGACTCCAAGGCCGAAAACATCGTCTCAATCGACATTCAGGGGAAATCGAGCCTCGGCGACTACATGGTCGTCGCATCGGGCCGATCGCACCGTCATGTCTCGGCTGTCGCCGATCACCTCCTCAAGGCGCTCAAGGATGCCGGGCTCGGCACGGCGCGCGTCGAGGGGCTGGCTGGCGCCGACTGGGTCCTGATCGATTCGGGCGACATCATCGTCCATGTCTTCCGTCCCGAGGTCCGCGACTTCTACAATCTCGAAAAGATGTGGCAGGCGCCCGATCTCGAGGAGGAGACCCTCCACTGAGCCGTACTCGTCGTGATGTATGTCGTTGTCCGACATGCATCAGCGGCTCGTCGAGGCAAGGATGAAGATTACCGTTCATGCCGTGGGCCGAATGAAAGCCGGCCCCGAGAAGCAGTTGGCCGATCGCTATTTCGAGCGTTTTGCCAAGAGCGGTCCTGCCGTAGGCCTCGAATTCGCCGGGATCGTCGAGATTGCCGAAGGCCGCGCGCAGACGGCCAATGAGCGCCGGCGCGAGGAAGGCCAGAAGCTGCAGACGCACTTGCAACCGGGCACGGCGCTGGTGCTGCTGGATGAGCGCGGCAAGAACCTTTCCTCCGAGGATTTCGCCGGCCGCATAGGCTCGCTGCGCGATGGCGGGCGCAAGGCGCTGGTGATCGCCATTGGCGGCGCCGACGGCCATGACCAGTCGCTGCGCGACCTGGCTGATCTGACGGTGTCGCTCGGCGCGCTGACCTGGCCGCATCAGCTGGTCCGCGTAATGCTGGGCGAGCAGCTTTACCGGGCGGCCACGATCCTTTCCGGCCACCCCTACCATCGTCCATGAAGTCGGCTCGGTCGGCGAATTGATGCCAGCCGCCCGGATTTTTGCCCCAATGCTCATCAAGAGTTTGGGCTCATGGGGTTTGCGGATCGCGGCCGGGCTCGAACATGGTTGATGGTTCGTTAACGAAGCCGCGCATAGAGTTAGGCTTCAATGTCTGAAGACTGGAAATCACGAACGGGCTCCTGGCGCGTGCGCTACGCCATCGCCGTGGCGACGATCGCGCTTTCGCTCGGCGTCGCCCGGGCCGAGAACACGCTCGACCTGGCGCCCGACCCGGACCAGAGCCGCGCCGAATACGAGAAAGTATCGAAAGAGATCACGCTGTCGTCCGAGCGGCTGGCCAAGCTCGCCGCCGACATCGCGGCGGTCAAGAAGGACCACGCCTCGATCACCGCAGCGCTGATCCAGTCGGCGATGACCGAGCAGAAGCTCGGCCAGGACATCGAGGACATTGGCGGCAAGCTGGAAGGGCTTAAGGCGCAGGAGCAGAAGATCCGCGCCTCACTGGCCGCCAGACGCGACGTTCTGGCCGAAGTGCTCGGCGCGCTGCAGCGCATGGGGCTCAACCCGCCGCCGGCGATCCTGGTCAAGCCGGAGGACGCATTGTCGTCGGTGCGCAGCGCCATCCTGCTCGGTGCCGTGGTGCCGGAACTGCGCCAGCAGACCGACATGTTGCTGGCCGACCTCAAAGAGCAGTCGCGGGTGACGGCCTCGATCGAGGCCGAGCGGGCGCGGCTGACGGCAGCGATCGGCGAGCAGGCGGCGGAAAAAAAGCGGCTCGGCATGCTGCTCGAAGCCAAGCAGAAGCTCGCCGCCGATACGCAAACCGCGCTGGCCGCCGAAAAGCAGCGGTCCGCGACGTTGGCGGCCAAGGCCGGCAGCCTGAAAGAACTGATCGCCTCGCTCGAGGCCGACAGAGCCCGCAAGGCGGCGGATGCGGCCAAGGCAGCCGAGCAAAAGACGGCCGACGCCGACAAGGGCCCGGCATCGGCTGCGGCGTCGACGGAATTGGCCTCGCTGCCGGTGCCGGAGAGCAACAGGCTCACCGCTGCCGCGCCGTTTTCCGCGCTGCAAGGGCAGATCGCGCTGCCGGTCACCGGCAGGATCAAGCGGCGCTTTGGCGCCGAGGACGGTAACGGCGCGGTGATGCTTGGTGACATGGTTGCGACACAATCGGGAGCCATCGTCACAGCGCCGGCGGATGGAAATGTGCTTTATGCGGGGCCTTTCCGCTCGTACGGTCAACTCTTGATCCTGAATGCGGGTGACGGCTATCATGTCGTCCTGGCGGGGATGAGCAGAATCAGCGTCGCGTCTGGCCAGTCGGTGCTCGCAGGTGAGCCGGTCGGCGCGATGGGAGAGGCCCGGGTGGCGAGCACCTCGGCATCGAAGAATGGAAATGCCACGCCGGAGCTCTATGTCGAGTTCCGCAAGGATGGAAAACCCGTCGATCCGGCCCCATGGTGGGCGGACCGTTTTTCTGGAAGGACGTGAATGATGCGGAAACTGTCGCTTCTGTTTGCCGGTGCGCTGATGGGTGCATCGGCGATGAGCCTGGTCTATGGCGCGCCCGGCTCGACGGCGAAGGCTGCGGGCTCCGAGACCTATAAGCAACTGGCGATCTTCGGCGATATCTTCGAACGGGTGCGGGCGAATTATGTGACGCCGCCCGACGACAAGTCGCTGGTTGAAAATGCCATCAATGGCATGCTGTCCTCGCTCGACCCGCACTCCTCCTACATGAACGCCGAAGAAGCGCAGGACATGCGCGTTCAAACCAAGGGCGAGTTCGGCGGCCTCGGCATCGAGGTCACCATGGAGAACGACCTGGTCAAGGTGATCACGCCGATCGACGATACTCCGGCCGCCAAGGCTGGTGTGCTCGCCGGCGACTATATCGCCAAGATCGACGGCGAGGAGGTTCGCGGCCTGACGCTCAACGACGCTGTCGAGAAGATGCGCGGGCTGGTCAACACGCCGATCAAGCTCACCATCCTGCGCCAGGGCGCCGACAAGCCGATCGAACTGACCGTCGTGCGCGACATCATCAAGGTCAAGGCGGTCAAGTTCCGGGTCGAAAACGACATCGGCTACATGAAGATCACCTCCTTTACCGAAAAGACCTATGACGACCTCGAGAATGCCATCGACACCATCAAGAAGCAGGTGCCGAACGACAAGCTCAAGGGCTACGTGCTCGACCTGCGCCTCAATCCGGGCGGTTTGCTCGACCAGGCGGTGAGCGTGTCGGATGCCTTCCTCGACCGTGGCGAGATCGTCTCGACGCGCGGCCGCGATCCGAAGGACGTCACCCGCTTCGACGCGCGGGCCGGCGACGACATCGGCGGCAAGCCGCTGATCGTGCTCGTCAATGGCGGCTCGGCCAGTGCCTCGGAAATCGTCGCCGGCGCACTGCAGGATCTGCGCCGCGCCACGGTGGTCGGCACGCAGTCCTTCGGCAAGGGTTCGGTGCAGACCATCATCCCGCTTGGCGAGAACGGGGCGCTGCGGCTGACGACGGCGCTCTATTACACGCCGTCCGGCAAGTCGATCCAGGGCAAGGGCATCACGCCCGATATCAAGGTCGACCAGCCGCTGCCGGCGGAACTGCAGGGCAGGGACCTGACGCGCGGCGAATCCGACCTCAAGGGCCATATCAAGGGCGCCGACGAAGGCACGACCGGTTCGGGTTCGGCAGCCTATGTGCCGCCGGAGCCGAAGGACGATTTGCAGCTCATCTATGCCGAGCAGCTGCTGCGCGGCCAGAAGACCGATCCGGCGTTCCCGCCGAATCCGCAAAAGGCCGTATTGAACCAGTAAGGGCGGGCAAGGTCGGGCCAAACGGGTCTGGCTGCCTGAGCGAAGCGATGCGATGCTGCCGGGGCCGCGAGGCTCCGGCAGTTTGATTCGGGGCTGCGGCCGGCATGCTGCGCGTCCAGTGAAGCAAGGGGACGCGCCGACATTTTGAATTTTGCGCCTCCGGAGAAGGTTTACTTCGGGGATGCACGCCGGGGGTGCGGGCTTGGCTGATATCGGCAAGGACATAGAACGACCTCTCGGACAGGCGATCCGGCCGTCGCGCTCGGGCAGCGGGATCAGCGCCGGTGCGGTCGCCGCCGCGCTTGTCGTGCTGTCGGTGGTCGGCGTCTCCAGCGCGATCGCCTTGCGCGACAAGCCATTCCGGAAGCTGCAGGAAGTAGCGGTCTCGACGCCGAAAACGCCGGCGGCGGCGGATACCGCCGCGGCGCCCGCCAAGGCGACGCCCGAAACGGCAGCGCCAAGCAACGCAAGCGGGGCCAACATAAGTGGGCCGAAGACGGGCGGTCCGCGGATCATCCATGTCCAGACCGAGGAGGGCGACGATCCACCCGAGGCGGCCATCGTCATCCGCGACCCTTCGACGATCGGCCAGAACCTCAGGATCGCGCACATTCCCGACAAGGCACTGATCGAGGCCAGCGAGACCGGTCCGCTGCCGATCCGCGCCGCCGACGGCCGGCGCCCGTTCGATGTCTATGCGCGGCCGTGGTCCGGCGCACGCGGTGCACGCGTGGCGCTCGTCATCGGCGGTCTTGCCGTGTCGCAGACCGGCACGCAGGCAGCCATCGCCAAGCTGCCGGCGGAGGTGACGCTGGCCTTCGCGCCGCAAGGCAACAGCATCGGCCGCTGGATGCAGGTGGCGCGGCAGGGCGGCCATGAGGTCATCATGCAGGTGCCGCTCGAGCCGTTCGACTATCCGAACGTCAATCCTGGCCGCAACACGCTGACAGTGGCTGCGACACCGGACGAGAATTTGAAGAATTTACGCTGGGCGCTGTCGCGAACGACCAACTACACCGGCGTCATGAACTATATGGGCGCCCGCTTTTCGGCCGACGCTACGGCAATGGGGCCATTGATGGCCGAGCTTGGCAAGCGTGGCCTCGCCTATGTCGATGACGGTTCCTCAGCGCGCAGCCTGGCACCCGAATTGGCGCTGAAGCACGGCGTGCCGTTCGTCGGCGGCGATACGGCAATCGACACGGTGCAGGACCGCGGCGCCATATTGAAGAAACTGGATGGGCTGGAAGCGACGGCGCGGGCGAAAGGGTTTGCCGTCGGCATCGGCTCGGCCTTCGACCTGACGGTGGATACCGTGTCTTCCTGGGTGACCGAGGCCAAGAAGCGCGGCATCGAGATCGTGCCGATTTCGGCGGTGGCAATAGATCCGGAAAAAGGCTGAGATGGCAAAGAACAGGCTCGTCGACCCCGAAATTCTGCCCTACCGGCCCTGCGTAGGGGTGATGGTCCTCAATGGCGACGGCCTGGTCTGGCTCGGCCATCGCATTGCCGAGCCGGACAGCGAGTTCGCCGGAACGACACAGCTCTGGCAGATGCCGCAGGGCGGCATCGACGATGGCGAGGAGCCGCTGCTCGCGGCCAAGCGCGAACTCTACGAAGAGACCGGCATGCGCTCGGTGTCGTTGCTGGCCGAGACGCCGCACTGGATCAAATACGATCTGCCGGCCGATCTGGTCGGCGTCGCCTTCAAGGGACGATATCGCGGCCAGACGCAGAAATGGTTTGCCTTCCGCTTCCACGGCGACGAAAGCGAGATCGCGATCAATCCGCCGCCGGGTGGCCACAAGGCCGAATTCGACCGGTGGGCGTGGCGACCGATGCTGGAATTGCCGGGCCTGATCGTGCCGTTCAAGCGCAAGGTCTACGAAGACGTGGTGGCGGCGTTCCGGCACCTGGTGGCGTAGCCGCCAGCCTTCCGCTAAAACAGGTCGGCATGAACGACATCTCCAGCAGATCTCTTCCGCAGACCGTCTCTCTACCGCAGGCTGGCGCCCCGAGCGAACCGGTCAGCGAAGCCGCGGCGGGGGCGATCCTGACCATCGATCTCGGCGCCGTGCGTGAGAATTACCGGCGGCTGAAGGCGCGGCTGGGCGGAGTCAGTTGTGCTGGAGTGGTCAAGGCCGACGGTTACGGGATTGGCGCGGTGCCGGTAGCCGCGGCACTGATGGCTGAGGGTTGTAATACCTTCTTTGTTGCGCATTTGGCCGGCGGCATCTTGCTGCGCAAGGCGCTCGGCTCAGGCCCGGCCATTTATGTGCTGAACGGCATTCCGCCGGGTGCGGAAAGGGAAGCGGTTGCGGCAGGGCTTTGCAGCGTACTCAACAGCGCCAGCCAACTCGCGGCATGGCGCGAGATGGCCGGGCGGGTGGGCCGTAAGTTGCCAGCCGCCCTCCAGGTCGACAGCGGCATGTCGCGGCTCGGCATGACGCCGGCGGAGGTGAAAGCGGTGGCGCGGGATCCGCAGGCCTTCGACGGTATCGAACTGACGTTCGTGATGAGCCATCTCGCCTGCGCCGACGAACCCGAGCAACCGGCCAACGAGCGGCAGCGGCTGGAATTCGAACGGCTGCGCCAAATGCTGCCGGAAGCGCCGGCTTCCCTTGCCAATTCATCAGGCATTTTTCTCGGGCAGCGCTATCATTACGACCTCGTTCGTCCGGGTGCCGCTCTGTATGGCGTCAATCCGACGCCGGCGAAGGACAATCCGATGCTGCCGGTGGTGCGATTGCAGGCCAAGGTCATCCAGATGCGGGTGCTGGAGGCCGGCGCTGGTGTCGGCTACGGCCACACTTTCCATACCAAGGCCCCGCTTGCCGCGGCGACGATTTCGCTCGGCTACGGCGATGGCTGGCATCGTCGCGCCGCTTCCGCTGCCTGGTTCGAAAATGTGCGGCTGCCCTTCGTCGGCCGGATTTCGATGGATACGATCATCCTTGACATTTCCGCACTGCCGCCTGGCAAGCTGAAGGCCGGCGACCTCGTTGAACTGATCGGGCCGTCGTCGCAGACGGTGGACCAGGTAGCCGGCCAGGCCGGCACTATCGGCTATGAGGTCTTGACCAGCCTCGGCCACCGTTTCCACCGGCGCTATGTGAATCGCTAGGACGCAAGCTTGTTGTCCTCACGCATGTCTTTTCCCTGAGCATCGGCACTTGGCTGACGCCACAGAATCCGGCAGACAGAAGGCGGCGATGATCCCGGTCTCGAATCCCGACGAGATGCCGCCGCGGAGAACCAAACGATGAAGATCTTCGTGCTGGGCGGCGGCGTGATCGGGGTCACGACCGCCTATTTTCTTGCCGAGGCCGGCCATCAGGTGACCGTGATCGATCGCCAGAAAGGCCCGGCGCTGGAAACCAGCTTTGCCAATGCCGGCGAGATCTCGCCCGGCTATGCCTCGCCCTGGGCCGGGCCCGGCGTTCCGCTGAAGGCCATCAAATGGCTTTTGATGAAGCACGGTCCACTGGTGGTGCGACCGGCCCTCGATCCGCATATGTGCATATGGCTGGTGAAGATGCTGCGCAATTGCACGGCTGAACGCTACGCGCTGAACAAGGCGCGCATGGTGCCGCTGGCCGAGTACAGCCGCGACACGCTGAAGGCGCTGCGCGAGGCGACCGGCATCGCCTATGACGAACGCGCCAAGGGCACGCTGCAGCTTTTCCGAACGCAAAAGCAGCTCGACGGCGTCGGCGGCGATGTCGAGGTGCTGAAGACCTATGGCGTCCCTTACGAGGTCCTCGATCCCGACGGGTGCATTGCGGCAGAACCCGCGCTGGCTGGCGTGCGCGAAAAATTCGTCGGTGGCCTGCGGTTGCCCGGCGACGAAACCGGCGACTGCAAGATGTTTACCGACAGGCTTGCCGAGCTTTGCGCGGCACGCGGCGTCACTTTCGAGTACCACACGGAGATACGGCGCGTCGTCAAGAAGCGCGATCGCATCACCAACATCAGCACTAGCAAGGGCTGGATGGTCGCTGATGCCTATGTGATGGCGATGGGCAGCTATTCGGCGCGGTTCATGCGCATGCTGAAGCGGCCCATCCCGGTCTACCCGGTCAAGGGCTATTCGATCACCCTGCCGATCAAGGACGCCGCCGCCGCACCGGTCTCGACCGTGATGGACGAGAGCTACAAAGTAGCGATCACCCGACTCGGCGACCGTATCCGGGTCGGCGGTACCGCGGAGATTTCCGGCTTCGACCTGCGGCTGCACGAATCACGGCGCCGCACGCTCGAACATTCGGTCGGCGACCTGTTTCCGGGCAGCGGCGACATGCGATCGGCGACCTTCTGGTGCGGGCTGCGGCCGATGACACCGGACGGGCCGCCGCTGATCGGCCGCACCGATTTCTCCAATCTCTATCTCAATACCGGCCATGGCACACTCGGTTGGACCATGGCCTGCGGCTCGGCTAAGGTTCTAGCCGACATCATCTCCAGCCGGGTGCCCGACATCGACGTCGGCGATCTCGGGCCGGGACGATATGCCAAGTAAGACCCCCGGCAACTTAAGACAGCCGCCGGCCGATAGGCTTCACGCGAACAAACCCCTGTCCCGTTCGACGGCCTTGGTGATGAAGCTCGAAACGACCTGGACGCGGCGCAGCGGCCTGACCGATTCGTGATAGACCAGCCAGTAGGCGCGGCGAATGGGTGCGACGATATCGAGGGGCACCAACTCCGGCATCGAGCGGGCAACGAAGGTGTGCAGTATGCCGATCCCGGCGCCGGAACGCACCGCTTCGGCCTGGCCGAGCGCGGAGGAAATGGCGAAGCTGGTGCGCCAGTCGGCGCTGAATTCGGCCGCGTAGTCGAGCGAGGGACTGACGATCAGATCCGGCACGTAGCCGATCAGCGTATGCTGCCCTAGCTCGGCGGCGGTTCCGGGCAGGCCATGCGTGTCGGCGTAGGCACGCGACGCGAACAGGCCGAGCGTGTAGTCGACCAGCTTTCCCGCCACCAGGCGGCCTTCCGTCGGCCGCTCGACGGTGATGGCAATGTCGGCCTCGCGCCGTGACAAAGAGAAGGAGCGTGGCACCGGCACCAGCTGGATGGTGAGTTCACGGTGCAGAGCGGTCAGCGCGCCGAGGCGCCTGGCCAGGAAGGCGACGCCAAAACCGTCTGGCGCGCCGATCCGCACGGTGCCCGACACGTCGTCGCCTTCGCCTGAAACAGTCGAGCGCGCGGCGATCATGTCGCCCTCCATGCGTTCGGCGATCTCGAGGAAACGCTCGCCCGCCGGCGTCAGCTCACTGCCGGTGGTAAGCCGGCGAAACAGTTTTGTCCTGAGCGCATCCTCGAGGGCGGCGATGCGGCGCGAGACGGTCGCGTGATTAAGCTCCAGCCGCCTGGCGGCGCCGAGGATCTGACCGGCCCGCGCCACGGCAAGGAAGATGCGGGCATCATCCCAGTTCATCGGGATGGTCCGGATGATGACGATTACGGCAGCGCTCGACGGCGAAGAAACTCAATTTCTCTATCCCATGGCGTACACCACACATCTCTATCATTTGCGCGATTTGATGCACAGACACCCACTGCTATCTATTTTCCGCACAACGGTTGCGTTTTCGCTCGCGTTGCCATCGCTCGCGCAAAGGCGGACAATGCCTCATCACGAACCAGGGAGAGAGACCATGATCGAATACGGTCATTTCATCGGCGGCAAGCGCGTCGCCGGAACCAGCGGCCGCAAGCAGGACGTCATGCAGCCGATGGACGGCACGGTGCGCGGCACGGTGGCGCTGGCTTCGCAGGCGGAATTGCGCGCGGCGGTCGAAAACGCCAAGGCGGCACAGCCCGGCTGGGCGGCGACCAACCCGCAGCGGCGCGTGCGCGTCCTGATGCGGTTCCTCGAGCTGGTCGCCAAGGAGTATGACGCGCTCGCCGAGATATTGGCGCGCGAACACGGCAAGACCATCGCCGACGCCAAGGGCGACATCCAGCGCGGCCTCGAAGTGGTCGAGGTCTGCATCGGTGCGCCGCATATGATGAAGGGCGAGTTCACCGATGGCGCCGGCCCCGGCATCGACGTCTATTCGATGCGCCAGCCGCTCGGCGTCGTCGCCGGCATCACGCCGTTCAATTTTCCGGCGATGATCCCGCTGTGGAAGATCGCGCCGGCCATCGCCTGCGGCAATGCCTTCATTCTCAAGCCGTCCGAACGCGACCCGGGCGTGCCGATACGCATTGCCGAACTGTTCATCGAGGCCGGCCTGCCGGCCGGCATCCTCAATGTCGTCAATGGCGACAAGGAAGTGGTCGACGCCATCCTCGACGATCCCGACATCAAGGCCATCGGTTTCGTCGGCTCGACGCCGATCGCCCAGTACATCTACTCGCGCGGCTGCGCGGCCGGCAAGCGCGTGCAGTGCTTCGGCGGTGCCAAGAATCACATGATCATCATGCCGGATGCCGACATGGACCAGACCGTCGACGCGCTGATCGGCGCCGGCTACGGCTCGGCCGGCGAGCGCTGCATGGCGATCTCGGTGGCCGTTCCGGTCGGCAACGACACCGCCAACCGGCTGATGGAAAGACTGGTGCCGCGGGTCGAGAGCCTGAAGGTCGGTCCGTCGACGGATTCTTCCGCCGATTTCGGCCCGCTGGTCACGGCGCAGGCGCTGGAGCGGGTCAAGTCCTATGTCGACACCGGCGTCAAGGAAGGCGCCAAGCTGGTCGTCGACGGACGCGGCTTTTCCATGCAGGGTTACGAGAACGGCTACTATATGGGCGGCTGCCTGTTCGACAATGTTACCGCCGACATGCGCATCTACAAGGAAGAGATCTTCGGGCCGGTGCTGTCGGTGGTGCGCGCACCGACCTACGAGAACGCGATCAAGCTCGCCAACGAGCACGAGATGGGCAATGGCGTCGCTATCTTCACCCGCGACGGCGATGCGGCGCGCGACTTCGCCTCGCGAGTCCAGGTCGGCATGGTCGGCATCAACGTGCCGATCCCGGTGCCGATCGCCTACTATACGTTTGGCGGCTGGAAGGCGTCCTCCTTCGGCGACCTCAACCAGCACGGGCCGGACGCGTTCCGCTTCTACACCAAGACCAAGACGGTGACGTCGCGCTGGCCGTCCGGCGTGAAGGATGGCGCCGAATTCGTCATTCCGACGATGAATTAGCCGAACGGTTTCTGTCTGCGCGTCCTCGCCTTCGGCTTCGGGCGCGCGGGCCGGCGTGAAGGATGGCGCCGAGTTCGTCATTCCGACGATGAATTAGCCGGACGGTTTCTGTCTGCGCGTCCTCGCCTTCGGCTTCGGGCGCGCGGGCCGGCGTGAAGGACGGCGCCGAATTCCTCATTCCGACGATGAATTAGCCGGACGGTTTTCTGTCTGCGCGTCCTCGCCTTCGGCTTCGGGCGCGCCGGCCGGCGTGAAGGATGGCGCCGAGTTCATCATCCAGACGATGAACTGATCCAGATCGCGGAAAGCAAAAGAAGGCCTGGGCTCGACCCGGGCCTTTTTTGTCGCGGTCTTCATCGGCATGAACACTAATGTGATGGAACCAAGAAGGCAGCAATCTTCTTAGGTTGCAGTCCTGCCGCGAAGCAGACGCTGGCAGATTAACCAACGGCGCTGGTGGCGGCTCCGGGGGATATCGTCCGGCGCAAAGGAGGTGTCAGATGACACGTCTTATGGCGACTGTAGCTTGCGCTGCGATGGCCCTTTCCGCCGTCCCGGCAATGGCTGCCGAGCAATGTGCGGCACGCGCCGATATGGTCAAGGCGCTCGGCGAGAAGTTTCATGAAAACCCGAGCGCGGTCGGCGTCGTCAATCCGAATGTGGTGCTTGAAGTCTTCGTTTCCGACAAGGGCACATGGACCATCCTCGCCAGCGACACAAAAGGCCAAAGCTGCGTGATTTCAGTCGGCGAAGGCTGGGAGAGCGCGATGACGACAGCGGCGCTGCCAGGCACCTGATGAGGTTCCACGCTCGCGCGTAGCAGCGGCCTCGGCATGGGCGCGCAGCCTAGTGGCCCATTCTTTCGGCGACAACCGTAAAACGGATCTGCAGGCGCCCGCTTGGGCGCCTGCTTGCGCTTTTCCATTGCCGATACCATATATCGAGAACATAATGGGAACATCTAGAATCGTTCCCACCGATGGCAGACCGGAACACAGAAAGGAACGACGCGATGATGATGACGTCGGAACCGGCCTGGATCGCTCCGGCAAAGTGAGGCTGTCAAACCCCTCCTTTGCCGGAACGTGATGGCAAAGGAGGTGCCTATGGCACACAAATCGCTGTTGGGATGGGTGAAAACCCTGGTTCTTGCGGGCGCATTGGCGGTGGGTACGAACACCGCAAGCGCGCAATATCAATACTGCGTTGAACATGGCGAGCTCGTCGCCCATTTGAGCGAGAAGTTCCAGGAAAGGCAGTTTGCTTTGGGGCTGATCGGTCATGAGGCGGTCATGGAAGTCTTTGTCGCCGAGACCGGAACCTGGAGTATCGTCGTCACCGATGTCGCCGGCAGAAGCTGCATCGTCGCGGCCGGCGACAATTGGGAAAACGTGATGGCCCTGCCCGGCCAGGGCGCATGACGAAATGACAGGCTCAGCGTGTGGCAGCTGCCTCGGCATGGCCGCGCAATAGTGCCATCAGGCGCTTGGCGTCCTTGGCCGCGGCCTCCTCGTCGCCTGCTAGGATCGAGCGGATCAGCGCGACATGATGCTCGGCGGATTCGGCCAAGCCGGTATCGGCCTTGTAGCGGAACCAGAAACGGCGGCTGTGGGTTTGCAAGGGCGCCGCCAGGCGCGCGGCGAACGGGTTGTCGGCAGCCAGCGCCAGCGCCTCGTCAAGCGCCTTGTCGGCCTGGATGAAGTAAAACACATTTTCCGAAATCACCGCCTTTTGCATGGCAAGGGCAGCGTCGTGGAACAGGTCGGCGGCCTCGCGGGTGACGAAGCGAGCGGCCGAGCGGGCAAGCACCACCTCGACGCCACGGCGGGCGTCGAGGACACGCAGCCAGTCGCCGGGGTGCAGCGGGGCAATGGCAATGCCGGCGCGCGGCCGGACCTCGAGCAGCCCCTCCCAAGCCAGCCGCTGGATCGCTTCGCGAACCGGGGTGCGGCCGAGGCCGAGCCTGTCGATCAGCGCCCCCTCGGTGATGAAGCTCGCCGGCGCCAGCTCGAGAGTTACGATCATGTGCTCGAGCCTGCGGTAGGCCTTCGCAGTTGCCGGCTCGGAGCCCGGGCTGTCATATACCAATGCGGTTTCTCCTGATATATTGTTGATATATCATATCAGATTCAACGTTGACAGGCGGCTTCTTAAGAAATATACGACTGATATATCAGATGGAGCGATCGATATGTGGGCCGGAGTCTTCCCCGCCGTTACGACCAAGTTCACCGAGGACGACGGCCTCGACCATGCCGAGATGGAGCGCTGCTTTGCGCTGCAGATGGAGGCCGGCTGTGACGGCATCATCGTCTGCGGGTCGCTCGGCGAAGGCCCGATGCTGTCGCATGACGAGAAGATCGCGGTGCTGAAGACCGCCCAGAAGATCGCCGGCAAAAAACCGGTGCTGTTGACGGTCAACGAGGCCGGTACACGCGAGGCGGCGGCGATCGCACGCCGCGCCGCCAAGGAAGGCGCCAACGGTTTGATGGTGGTGCCGAGCCCGATCTACCATACCAATGCCGAGGAGACGGTCGCGGCACTCAGCGCCGTCGCCGCGGCCGGCGACCTGCCGGTGATGATCTACTCCAACCGGCTTGCCTATCGCGTCGACGTCACCGTCGACCAGATGGAGGAGTTGGCCAAGGACCAGCGCTTCGTCGCCATAAAAGAGTCCTCGGACGACATCCGCCGCTCGACCGAGATCATCAACCGCCTCGGCGACCGCTACGACCTGTTCACCGGCGTCGACAATCTCGCCTTTGAGGCGCTGTCGGTCGGCGCCATCGGCTGGGTGGCGGGCTTGGTCACCGCGTTCCCGCGCGAGACCGTCGCCATCTATCAGTTGATGAGACAGGGCCGCCGCGAGGAGGCGTTGAAGATCTACCGCTGGTTCCGGCCGCTGCTCGACCTCGACGTCTCGACCTATCTGGTGCAGAACATCAAGCTCGCCGAAGTTTTGGCGATCAACACCAACGACCGCGTGCGCATGCCGCGCCAGCCATTGTCGGGCGAGCGGCGCAAGGCAGTCGAAAAGGTCGTCAGGGATGCGCTGGCCAAGCGGCCGCAACTGCCGGCATTCTGATCCAGTGCCTTCGAGGGTATTTACAGATGTGCAGCGCGGCGCATGGCAATGAATGATAATGCTACGCTCGATGTCGCCATCATTGGTGGCGGCATTATCGGCATTTGCGCTGCCGCATTTCTGGCCGAGGCGGGGCGAAACGTCACGATCTTCGATCGGACGGGGATCTGCGAGGAGACCAGTTCCGGCAATGCCGCCGCCTTTGCCTTCTCCGACGTGCTGCCGCTCGCCCACAAGGGCATGATCAGGCAACTGCCGAAATGGCTCGCCGACCCGCTCGGCCCGCTCAGCATCCCACCCGCCTATCTGCTGAAGCTGCTGCCCTGGCTGGTCCGCTTCTGGCGCGCCGGCCGAAGCGACCGCTATGAAGCCGGCCTTGCCGCACAGGCCGGGATGATGAAGCTCGCCGAGGCGGAATGGATGGGTTTGCTCGACCGTTCCGGCACACGGCCGATGCTGCACGAGGACGGCTCGCTCGAACTCTACGAAAGCGAAGCCGAGTTCAAGGCCTCACTGCCCGGCTGGGCGGCAAGGCACCGCTTCGGCATCGGCTTCAGCCATGTCGAGGGGAGCGCTCTCGCCGCCTTGCAGCCCGGTCTGTCGCCGCGCTTCGTCAAGGGAACGTTCGTGCCGGGGTGGAAAACCGTCGCCGACCCCAAGCGGCTTGGAAAGGCGTTATGGGCCTATGCCGAGAGGTTGGGCGCCGGGTTCGAAAGGGCCCGGATCGAGCGTGTCGAGGCGGGACAGGACGGCGCGATCCTGACCATGGCCGACGGCACGAGGCGACGGGCGAAGCATCTCGTCATCGCTGCCGGAGCCTGGTCGCATCTGTTGGCGAGACATCTCGGCGACGGAATCCCGCTGGAGACCGAGCGTGGCTACAACACGACGCTGCCGAAGACTGCCTTCGACGTAAGGCGGCAATTGATCTTTTCCGGGCATGGCTTCGTCATCACGCCGCTCGAGACGGGCCTGCGCGTCGGTGGTGCGGTCGAACTTGGCGGGCTTGAAAGGCCGCCCAATTATGCGCGCTCGAAAGCGCTGCTCGAAAAGGCGCAGAAATTCCTGCCGGGACTGGATCCGGCCAATGGGCGCGAATGGATGGGGTTCCGGCCGTCGCTGCCGGATTCGCTGCCGGTGATCGGGCAGTCGCAAAAAACGCCGTCGGTGGTGTACGGTTTCGGCCATGGTCACCTCGGCCTGACCCAGGCCGCGGCGACCGGACGCTTGATCCGCGAGCTCGTTCTCGGGCAGAGTCCATCGCTCGATCTCGGTCCGTTCAGCCCGCAACGATTTTGAGATCGAAGACATTCAGTTGGGAGCCGGCATGGCCAAGCATTCCTTCTTCTGCATAGACGGCCACACCTGCGGCAATCCGGTGCGGCTGGTTGCCGGCGGCGGACCGCTGCTCAACGGCTCGACGATGATGGAGCGGCGAGCGCATTTCCTGGCCGAATACGACTGGATCCGCACCGGCCTGATGTTCGAGCCACGCGGCCATGACATGATGTCCGGCTCGATCCTCTATCCGCCGACGCGCGAGGATTGCGACATCGCCATCCTGTTCATCGAAACCTCGGGCTGCCTGCCGATGTGCGGCCATGGCACCATCGGCACGGTGACCTTTGCCGTCGAAAATGGATTGATCAAACCGAAGACGCCGGGCGTGCTCAGGTTGGATACGCCGGCGGGCGTGGTCGTCGCCGAGTACAGCCAAGTCGGCGATTATGTCGAGGAGGTGCGCATCACCAATGTGCCGTCCTTCCTCTATGCCGAGGGACTGACGGTCGAATGCCCCGGGCTCGGCGAGATCAGCGTCGATGTCGCCTACGGCGGCAATTTCTACGCCATCGTCGAACCGCAAAAGAACTATGGCGACATGGCCGACCATTCGGCCGGCGAGCTGATCGCCTGGAGCCCGGTGGTGCGGCAGCGGCTCAACGAGAAATATTCCTTCGTCCACCCGGAGAATCCCGGCATCGACAAGCTGTCGCACATATTGTGGACCGGCGCGCCGACCAACCCGCAAGCCGATGCCCGCAACGCCGTCTTCTACGGCGACAAGGCAATCGACCGCTCGCCCTGCGGCACCGGCACCTCGGCGCGGATGGCGCAGCTTCACGCCAAGGGCAAGCTTGGGGTCGGCGACGACTTCGTCCATGAATCGATCATCGGGTCGCTGTTCAAGGGCAGGGTGGAGAAAGAGGTCACCGTCGCCGGCAAGCCGGCAATCATTCCGTCGATCGGCGGGTGGGCGCGGATGACTGGATTGAACACGATCTTCATCGACGACCGCGACCCGTTTGCACACGGCTTCGTCGTCAAATAGAGAAAACGCTGACGTTAGGGAAAGAAAGAGAGCGCAAACGGATTGCCTTCGATGGCGCAACGATCCCGCTCATCAACTTATTTTGACGGCGATTTCTTCGACATGGGGCGCATGCTGCGATTGAATCGTCAAAGACATTGCGTTAGGCCAATGGTAGGGTCCGCGATGGTCCAGGGGGCGGACGGGAACAAAACGGGCAATCGGACGACGTGCGGCGAAAACACGCGTAATGATCGAAAAATCACGTTGCAATCCGGGCTCGACACTTTACGACTAGGAAAAATACGAAAAGGAATGCGTCTGCATGGGCGACATTCCAGGGGAGCCACGACAGCATGCAGTATTTTGTCCAGCAGCTTATCAACGGGCTGACGCTGGGATCGATCTATGGGCTGATAGCGATCGGCTATACGATGGTCTACGGCATCATCGGCATGATCAATTTCGCCCATGGCGACATTTTCATGATCGGCGCTTTCACCGCGCTCATCGTTTTCCTTATCCTCGGTGCGTTGTTCTATTCGCTGCCGATCGTCGTTGCGCTGCTGATCATGATGATCGTCGCGATGCTGCTGACCAGCCTGTATAATTGGACGATCGAGAAGGTGGCCTACCGGCCTTTGCGTGGTTCATTCCGGCTGGCGCCGCTGATCACTGCGATCGGCATGTCGATTGCGCTGTCCAATTTCGTCCAGGTGACGCAAGGGCCGCGCAACAAGCCGGTCCCGCCAATGGTGTCCACGGTCTACAACATCGAAGGCATCAGCGTCTCGCTGAAGCAGATCATCATCGTCCTGGTCACCATAGTCCTGCTCGCGGTGTTCTGGTACCTGGTCAACAAGACCTCGCTCGGCCGGGCGCAGCGCGCCTGCGAGCAGGATCGCAAGATGGCCGCACTGCTCGGCGTCGACGTCGATCGCACCATCTCGATCACCTTCATCATGGGCGCCGCCCTCGCCGCCGTCGCCGGCACGTTGTTCCTGATGTATTACGGCGTGGTGGTGTTTTCCGACGGTTTTACGCCCGGTGTGAAGGCGTTTACTGCCGCGGTGCTCGGCGGCATCGGCTCACTGCCCGGCGCCGTGCTCGGCGGCCTGATGATTGGCTTCATCGAAAGCATGTGGTCGGCTTACTTCTCGATCGACTACAAGGACGTCGCCGCCTTCTCCATCCTGGCGATCGTGCTGATCTTCCTGCCTTCCGGCATTCTCGGCCGGCCAGAAGTCGAAAAGGTCTGAGATCATGGCGGTTACCGTGTCTCCGGAAAGCACCGTCGTCGCCACCCCGGTCCAGCGCGCTTTTCGCGAAGCGCTCTATGCCGGCGCCATCTCGCTTGGCCTGTTCGTGCTGTTCATCGGCCTGAAGACCGACCAGAACATCTCCAACGAACTGATCCTGGTGCAGCGCTGGGGCTTGCTCGCCGGCGTCGTGATCGCCACGATGGCCGGACGCTTCCTTTATGTCGCCTATGGCCAGCCATTCCTGGCGAACCAGAAGATCGTCGACGTCGCTACCGGCCTGCTGCCGGTCAGCCTGGCTTCGCGATTCTTCCGCCTTCCCGCGTTCATCGTGGCGCTCGCCGTCGCCGTTATTCTGCTCGCGCTCAGCGGCTTCCTGACCGAGGCTTTAGGGCCGGAACTTTCCGATTTTGTGCGGTTCCTGCGGGCACTTGCAATCATCTATGCGCTAGCCTGGCTGATATATCGGTTCCGGGCCTTCATTCATTCTCATTTCTCGGCATTGGGCATAACCGCACTGGCGCTCTACCCGATTATCGTGGTGTTGGTGCTGGCGCTATATGCCGGGTCCATGGCGGCCGGTTTCCAGGGTTCGCTGAAGTATGTCGACAATTTCGGCATCCAGATCCTGATCTACGTGATGCTGGCCTGGGGGTTGAATATCGTTATTGGCTTGGCTGGCCTGCTGGACCTAGGCTATGTCGCCTTCTACGCCGTCGGTGCCTATGCCTATGCGCTGCTCGGCACGCATTACGGCCTTTCCTTCTGGATCCTGCTGCCCGCCGCCGGCCTGATGGCTGCATTCTGGGGCGTGATGCTGGGCTTCCCTGTGTTGCGCCTGCGCGGTGACTATCTGGCGATCGTGACGCTCGCTTTCGGCGAGATCATAAGGCTGGTGATCATCAACTGGCGCGAAGTGACCAACGGCTCGGCCGGGATTTCCGGCATCCCGAAGGTCTCGTTCTTCGGCCTCATGTCGTTCAACGTCTCCGACCCGAACTACATCTCCAAGGTGCTTGGCATCGCGCAGTCCGGTGCCTACTACAAGATCTTCCTCTACTACCTGATCCTTGGACTCTGCCTGCTGACCGCGTTCGTCACGGTGAGGCTCAGGCGCCTGCCGGTCGGCCGCGCCTGGGAAGCGCTGCGCGAGGACGAGATCGCCTGCCGCTCGCTCGGCATCAACACCACCACCACCAAGCTCACGGCCTTTGCCACGGGCGCGATGTTCGGCGGCTTTGCCGGCTCGTTCTTCGCCGCGCGGCAAGGCTTCGTCAGCCCGGAATCCTTCGTCTTCCTGGAATCGGCGATCATCCTTGCCATCGTCGTGCTTGGCGGCATGGGCTCGCTGGTCGGTATTGCCGTCGCCGCCATGGTGATGATCGGCGGCACCGAAATCCTGCGCGAACTGGATTTCCTCAAGACCGGCCTGAGTTGGGGCAACATCAAGGTCATACCCGGGTTCGGCCCCGACTTCACGCCGGAGCTTTATCGCATGCTGTTGTTCGGCATGGCCATGGTCATCGTCATGCTGTGGAAGCCGCGTGGCTTCGTCGGCAGCCGCGAGCCGACAGCCTTCCTCAAGGTGCGCAGGGCGGTGTCCGGGTCCTTCACCAAGGAGGGACACGGCTGATGAACGCGAGCCCCTCCGTGAACGATGCCATCCTGCAGGTCGAGCATCTGTCGATGAAGTTCGGCGGTCTCATCGCCATCGGCGATTTGTCATTCCAGGCCAAACGTGGCGAGATCACCGCGCTGATCGGTCCCAACGGCGCCGGCAAGACCACCGTGTTCAATTGCATCACCGGTTTCTACAAGCCGTCGGAAGGCATGATCACGCTCAACCGGCGCGACGGCTCGACCTTCCTGCTCGAACGCCTGCCGAACCATGAGATCCCGGCGCGGGCCAAGGTGGCGCGCACCTTCCAGAACATCCGCCTGTTCTCGGGCATGACGCTGCTGGAGAACCTTCTGGTGGCCCAGCACAACAAGCTGATGAAGGCGTCCGGCTATACCATTCTCGGCCTGTTCGGTTATAGCGGATACAGACAGGCTTCGGCGGAATCGGTCGAACTGGCCGAGCACTGGCTGGAGAAGGCCGATCTCGTCGACCGCGCCGACGATCCTGCCGGCGATCTGCCATATGGCGCGCAGCGACGGCTCGAAATTGCTCGCGCCATGTGCACCGGCCCTGAGCTTCTGTGCCTCGACGAGCCGGCCGCCGGCCTTAATCCGAAGGAATCGGCGGCGCTCAATGCGCTGCTGATGGACATCAAGGACAACACCGGCACCTCGATCCTTCTGATCGAGCACGACATGGCGGTGGTCATGCAGATTTCAGACCATGTCGTCGTCCTCGAATACGGGCGCAAGATCTCCGACGGCAACCCGCAATCGGTACGAACCGACCCGCGCGTCATTGCCGCCTATCTCGGCGTCGAAGACGAGGACGTCGAGACGGTACTGACCGAAGTCGGCGACGAGGACGTCATCGAGCAGCTGGATACGGGTCCGGATGCCGCGCATGGACCGGGCACATCGTCTTCCTATCTTGCCGGACCGGTGGCCGACACGGTCGGCCATAGCGAGGGCGAACGCGTCACAGTGTCAAAGGGCGCTTCGAAGGCCGGGCAGATCGATGCAAGGTCGAGCGCTGCTGCTGCAAAGTCCGGATCGCCGGCCAAAGCCAAATCGGCCGCGAAATCTTCCACGGCAAAGCCGGGCAAGGCTCCGGCGAAGTCGAAAACTCCCGGCACCTCTAATCGGCGTGGGGGGCGGAAATAATGGCCGGCACAACGCTGCTCGATATCAAGGGCGTCCAGACCTACTACGGCAACATCAGGGCGCTGAACGGCGTCGACGTCACCGTCAAACAGGGCGAGATCGTGGCGCTGATCGGCGCCAACGGCGCCGGCAAATCGACACTGATGATGACTATCTTCGGTGCTCCGCGCGCTCGTGCCGGCACCATCACCTTCGCCGGCACCGATATCACTCAGATGCCAACCCACGAGATCGCACGCATGCGTATCGCGCAGTCGCCGGAGGGCCGGCGCATCTTTCCGCGCATGACGGTGATGGAAAACCTGCAGATGGGCGCCAGCCTCGACGGTCTCAAGCATTACGACGAGGATGTCGAAAGGGTCTTTACGCTGTTCCCGCGGCTCAAGGAACGCGTCAGCCAACGTGGCGGCACGCTTTCGGGCGGCGAGCAGCAGATGCTATCGATCGGCCGCGCGCTGATGGCAAGGCCGAAGCTGCTCTTGCTGGATGAGCCGTCGCTAGGCCTGGCGCCGCTGATCGTCAAGCAGATATTCGACGCCATTCGCGAGCTGAACCGCACGCAGGGACTGACCGTGTTCCTGGTCGAGCAGAACGCCTTCGGCGCACTGAAGCTCGCCACGCGCGGCTATGTCATGGTCAACGGCAATGTGACGATGAGCGGCACCGGCAAGGAACTGCTCGCCAATCCGGAAGTGCGCGCCGCCTATCTCGAGGGCGGCCATCACTGAGTTTCAGGAGTCTTCATCATGCAGGGCATTCTTTATGAGGAACCCTCGATTTGGCAGTTCTTTTTCGTCACCTGCCTGCTCGGTGGCTGGGCGGCCTGGATGACGGGCAAGGCGTGTGCCCAGACATGGCGCAGCTTCGCCCAGCTATTCGCCTATATGCTGGGGCTCGGCATCGGCGTAAGATTCATCCATCATGCGCTGTTCGGCGGAACGATGTTTTCGCTGCATTACTACGTGGTCGATACCATCGTGCTGATGATATTGGGCTTCATTGGCTACCAATACACGCGCACCAACCAGATGGTAACGCAGTATAATTGGCTTTACGAAAGAGCCTCTCTTTTGAGCTGGAAACCAAAAGGTTGACATTTATCATTAACGGCGTTTCAGGGATGAATCGGCGTGACAAGTGCCTGAAAATCGGCAAAGTACTCTTTCTGCGAGCAAGGGTGGGCATCGCATGAAAGCAACATCCACGCCCACTCGGTAAATGGGAGCGTTTCAATGAAAAAGTCACTTTTGTCCGCCGTCGCACTGACCGCGCTTGTCGCGTTCAGCGGCAACGCGTGGGCTGACATCCTGATCGGCGTTGCCGGTCCGATCACCGGTCCGAACGCAGCGTTCGGTGCCCAGCTTCAGAAGGGTGCCGAACAGGCGGTCGCCGATATCAATGCGGCGGGCGGCGTTCTTGGCCAGCAGCTCAAGCTTGAAGTCGGCGACGACGTCTCCGATCCCAAGCAAGGCATCTCGGTCGCCAACAAGTTCGTCGCCGACGGCGTCAAGTACGTCGATGGCCACTTCAACTCCGGCGTCTCGATCCCGGCATCGGAAGTCTACGCCGAGAACGGCATCCTTGAGATCACGCCGGCCGCGACCAATCCGAAGTTCACCGAACGTGGCATGTGGAACACCTTCCGCACCTGCGGACGCGACGATCAGCAGGGCAAGGTCGCTGGCGACTATCTCGCCGCGAATTTCAAGGATGCCAAGATCGCTGTCATCCATGACAAGACGCCTTATGGCCAGGGCCTCGCCGACGAAACCAAGAAGGCGCTCGCAGCCAACGGCGTGACTGAGGCCATGTATGAAGGCATCAATGTCGGCGACAAGGATTTCTCGGCCCTCATCGCCAAGATGAAGGATGCGGGCGTCTCGGTCGTCTACTATGGCGGCCTGCACACCGAAGCCGGCCTGATCATACGCCAGCTCGCCGACCAGGGCCTCAAGGCAACCTTCATGTCCGGCGACGGCATCGTGTCGAACGAATTGGCCTCCATCGCCGGCGACGCCGTCGAGGGCACGCTGATGACGTTCGCTCCGGATCCGCGCAAGAATCCGAACGCCAAGGAACTCGTCGAGAAGTTCCGTGCGGCCGGCTTCGAGCCGGAGGCTTATACGCTCTACTCCTACGCAGCGATGGAAATCATCGCGGCCGCCATCACCAAGACCGGCTCAGCCGATGATGCTCAGAAGGTAGCCGAGACCATCAAGTCGGCCGGCCCCTGGAAGACTGCGATCGGCGAGATCGGCTACGACGCAAAGGGCGATATCACCCGTCCGGACTACGTCATGTACACCTGGAAGAAGGGTGACGACGGCAAGTACACCTATGTCGAGAACGAACCCGGCAAATAACCGGACGTTGCTGTATGAAGAATGCCCGGCGCCTCGCGCCGGGCATTTTTCATGGGGGGTTTCCCAAATGCCTGGATCCGGACTGCCCCAGGCGCTGTCCGGGTCGACACGCGATGCGTCAACGCCATAGATCATACTAAATCGGTTTAATCCCTCTTTTCGATTTTGTTTGCACTGCAGCATTTTCGCGCTAATCATGTCCGGCAGTTCCCTTCCCCGCGTCCGGAGCCCTGTCCTTGGCAATCTCAAAGATCCTTGTCGCCAACCGCTCCGAAATAGCCATCCGCGTCTTCCGCGCGGCCAATGAGCTCGGCCTTAAAACCGTGGCGATCTGGGCAGAGGAGGACAAATACTCTCTGCATCGCTTCAAGGCCGACGAAAGCTACCAGGTCGGGCGCGGGCCGCATCTGGCCAGGGATATGGGGCCGATCGAAAGCTATCTGTCGATCGAGGAGGTTATCCGCGTCGCTAGGCTTTCGGGCGCCGACGCCATCCATCCGGGTTACGGGCTGCTGTCGGAGAGCCCGGAATTCGCCGAGGCCTGCGCCAAGGCCGGCATCATCTTCATCGGGCCAAACCCCGATACGATGCGCAGGCTGGGCAACAAGGTCGCCGCGCGCAATCTCGCGATCGAAGTCGGCGTGCCGGTAATTCCTGCTACCGATCCCTTGCCGGACGACATGGCGGCGGTAAGGGAACTCGCCAGGACGATCGGCTATCCGGTGATGCTCAAGGCATCCTGGGGCGGCGGCGGCCGCGGCATGCGCGCCATCCGCTCCGAGGCCGATCTCGCCCGCGAGGTCATGGAGGGCAAGCGTGAGGCGAAGGCGGCTTTCGGCAAGGACGAGGTCTATCTCGAAAAGCTGATCGAGCGCGCCCGCCATGTCGAGGTGCAGGTGCTGGGCGACCGCCAAGGCAACGCCGTGCACCTGTTCGAGCGCGACTGTTCGATCCAGCGCCGCAACCAGAAGGTCGTCGAGCGGGCGCCGGCGCCGTATCTCGAAATGTCACAACGCGAAGAGCTTTGCGGCTACGCGCTGAGAATTGCGCGCCAAACCAGCTATATCGGCGCCGGCACGGTCGAGTTCCTGCAGGATGCCGACACCGGAAAATTCTATTTCATCGAGGTCAATCCGCGAATCCAGGTCGAGCACACCGTCACCGAACAGGTGACCGGCATCGACATCGTCAAGGCGCAGATCCATATCCTCGACGGCTTTGCCATCGGCACGGCGGAATCGGGCGTGCCGGCGCAAAAGGACATCAGGCTCAACGGTCACGCCCTGCAGTGCCGCATCACGACGGAAGATCCCGAACATAATTTCATCCCCGATTATGGCCGCATCACCGCCTATCGCGGTGCCACCGGCTTCGGCATCCGCCTTGATGGGGGCACCGCGTATTCGGGCGCGGTGATCACCCGCTTCTACGATCCGCTGCTGGAAAAGGTGACGGCGTGGGCGCCGACGCCGGCCGAGACCATTGCCCGCATGAACCGGGCGCTGCGCGAATTTCGCATCCGCGGCGTGGCGACCAATCTTACCTTCCTCGAGGCGATCATCAATCACCCGAGCTTCGCCGACAACTCCTACACCACCAAGTTCATCGACACGACGCCGGAACTGTTCGCCAGTGTGAAGCGGCAGGACCGCGCGACCAAGCTGCTCAACTATCTTGCCGACGTTTCGGTCAATGGTCATCCCGAGACACGCGGCCGGCCGCAGCCAAAGGCCGATGCGGCGCCGCCGGTGGTGCCATATCTCAACGGCAATGTGCCTCAAGGCAGCAAGCAGAAGTTCGACGTGCTCGGGCCGGAGAAATTCGCCGCGTGGATGCGCGAGCAAAAAGAGGTGCTGGTCACCGACACGACAATGCGCGACGGGCACCAATCCTTGCTCGCGACGCGTGTGCGCACCTATGACATTGCCGGAATTGCCGGCACCTATGCGCGTGCTCTGCCGCAGCTTTTGTCGCTCGAATGCTGGGGCGGCGCCACATTCGACGTCGCCATGCGCTTTCTCACCGAGGACCCATGGGAGCGGCTGAGCAAAGTGCGCGAGGCGGCACCCAACCTTCTTCTGCAGATGCTTCTGCGCGGCGCCAATGGCGTGGGTTATACCAACTATCCCGATAACGTCGTCCAGCATTTCGTCCGCCAGGCCGCTGCCGGCGGCATCGACCTGTTTCGCGTCTTCGACTGCCTGAACTGGGTCGAGAACATGCGCGTCGCCATGGATGCGGTCGGCGCCGAGGGCAAGCTGATCGAAGCGGCGATCTGTTATACCGGCGACATACTCGATCCGGCGCGGGCCAAATACGATCTGAAATATTATGTCGGCCTGGCCAGGGAATTGCAGTCGGCAGGCGCCCATATCATCGCCGTCAAGGATATGGCCGGGCTTTTGAAACCGGCGGCGGCCCGCGTGCTGTTCAAGGCGCTGCGCGAGGCGACGGACCTGCCGATCCACTTCCACACCCACGACACATCCGGCCTGTCGGCGGCAACCGTGCTGGCGGCGGTGGAGAGCGGCGTCGACGCCATCGACGCGGCGATGGATTCGCTATCGGGCAACACCTCGCAGCCGTGCCTGGGTTCGATCGTCGAGGCGCTGAAAGGCACCGAGCGCGACCCGGGCCTCGACCCGCAATGGATCAGGAACATCTCGTTCTACTGGGAGGCGGTGCGCAACCAGTACGCCGCCTTTGAAAGCGACCTGAAGGGGCCGGCATCGGAGGTCTATCTGCATGAAATGCCGGGCGGGCAGTTCACCAACCTCAAGGAACAGGCGCGCTCGCTCGGGCTGGAGACACGCTGGCACGAAGTGGCGCAGACCTATCACGACGTCAATCTGATGTTCGGCGACATCGTCAAGGTGACGCCGTCGTCCAAGGTCGTCGGCGACATGGCGCTGATGATGGTCAGCCAGGACCTGACCGTCGCCGACGTCGAGAATCCGGCGAGGGACATCGCCTTCCCGGATTCGGTGGTGTCGATGTTGCGCGGCGATCTCGGCCAGTCGCCGGGCGGCTGGCCAAAGCCATTGCAGAAGAAGGTGCTGAAGGGCGAAAAGCCGATCACGGTGCGGCCGGGTTCGCTGCTCAAACCGGCGGACCTCAAGGCCAGTCGCACGGAGGTCGAGCAAAAACTCGAGCGGAAGCTTAGTGAATTCGAGTTCGCGTCGTGGCTGATGTATCCGAAGGTGTTTTCCGATTTTGCCGCCGCGCAGGAGACCTACGGGCCGGTCAGCGTGCTGCCGACCCCGACCTATTTCTACGGAATGAAGCCGGAAGACGAGATTTTCGTCGATATCGAAAAAGGCAAGACGCTGGTGGTGCGCTGCCTTGCCATGGGCGATGTCGACGAAAAGGGCATGGTCACCGTGTTCTTCGAGCTCAACGGGCAGCCGCGCCGGGTGAAGGTGCCGGACCGGGCGCATGGCGCCTCCGCTGCCAAGGTACGACGCAAGGCGGAGCCGGGCAATGAGGCGCATGTCGGCGCGCCGATGCCTGGCGTCGTCTCGGCGCTTGCGGTCGCTGCCGGCCAGGCGGTAAAGGCCGGTGACGTGCTGCTGTCGATCGAAGCGATGAAAATGGAAACGGCGTTGCATGCCGAACGCGACGGCACCATAGCCGAGGTGCTGGTCAAGGCCGGCGACCAGATCGATGCAAAGGATCTGCTGATCGCATTCGGGTAAGGTGTGCTGATATTCAGGTGATGCCGGCCTGCAAACGCCGGCTTCCTGCGCTACCGGTGCTCACGTACTCAGGTACGCTCCGCTCCGGTTCTCGGCAGCCATCGTTTTCGGCTCGGCCTGACCTGAATCTCAACACACCTTAAGGCGTGCCCAACCCCTTCATGCCGCATCGATAGCACCTTGACCCGCCGCGCCCGGTCGGGCATCGAACCGCTGCAATTCGCCGCTCGGGTTACCCCGAGTCGCGGCGAGAAACGACGCGGAGAGAAGAATATGGCCGACGACATCACCGAGACCAGCCAGACTGTTGCCGCCGGCCAGCTGCGCGCCTTCATCGAACGCATCGAGCGGCTCGAGGAAGAGAAGAAGACGATTGCCGACGACATCAAGGAAGTGTTTGCAGAGGCCAAGGGCACCGGCTTCGACACCAAGGCGATGCGGTCGATCATCCGGCTGCGCAAGAAAGACCAGGCCGAGCGGCAAGAAGAGGAATCCATTCTCGACCTCTACAAGGCCGCGCTTGGAATGGTGTAGAGACTGTCTGGAAATTCTACTCCGGCGGCAATCGAATGGTGTTTTCGGCGCTTCCGATGCTCACGGACCTAAAAGTCCGCTGCGCTCCGGTTCTCGAAACCACCACCATACGACTCGCCAGAGCGAATTTCGAAACAGTCTCGGCAACAGTCTCGGCCTGATGCTGGAGCGAGCATCGAACCATGAGCGAATTCGATTTTGGCGCCCGCCGCGCCTCTGAATTCCGCCAACGCAGCTTCTGGACGTTGTTCGCGGAACGGCATCCGGATGAAAGGGCTCTGCTGGCGAGGCGCGGACCGTGGTTCTGGCAGCGTGGGCTGCCCGACTTCGCATTGGTCATTTCCATGTATGTCGCGCCTGCGCACAATCATGTCGGCGTCTTCTTCGGCCGCAACGAGAAGCTCGGTGCCACGCAAGCCTGGTCACGGTTGAAGCCGTTCCAGCCGGCCATCGAAGACAGGCTGAAGCTCAGGCCAGAACAAAGTTGCGACGGCCTCGGCATCAATTCGATGTGGCGGGTGAATTGTTTTGCCGAAGACAATTGGCCGGCGATGACCGACTGGCTGGTGACGGAAGCCTCACGTTTCGAGCGCGCGATTGCCGAAGTTCTGGGTCAGGAATAAAGCAGGATTTCCAGACGCAATCCTTAGAACCGCTCTGGTGAGCAGAGCGAGGGAGCCGGTCGATCGATGACGATCATGTCGCGCGTTGCCGCCTTCTTCCGCTCACGCTGGCTGGGCGGCGTGCCGCTCGATCGGCTGTTCTGGCGCGACATGGTCGTTGTCGGCACAGCGATCAACGTCGCGTTGTCGGTGGCGGCGCTCATTCTGCTTGGGCTGAAGCTGCCGCTTGCGCTAGTCCTGGCGGTGCATTTCGCGCCGGTGCCCTATAATATCTTCCTGACCTTTGCCGTTTGGCGAACTGCCGGAAAATCGAGTGGCGCCAAGGCCTCGCTGATGACGCTTGGCGCCACGTTGTGGCTGATCCTGGTGGTTGTGGCCTGACGGTCAGGCGGCCGGCTCAAATTTGAGCGCCACGCCGTTGATGCAATAGCGCAGGCCGGTCGGCGGCGGGCCGTCCTCGAAGACATGGCCGAGGTGGCTGCCGCAGCGGGCGCAATGGCACTCGGTACGGACCATGCCGTAGCTGCGGTCGACGGTGGTCTCGGCCGAGCCCGGCACGGGATCGTTGAAGCTCGGCCAGCCGGTGCCGCTCTCGAATTTCAGGTTGGATTCAAACAAGGGCTGGTCGCAGCCGACGCAGGAGAAGGTGCCGGCGCGCTTCTCGTGCAGCAGGGCGCAGCTTCCCGGCCGCTCGGTGCCATGGTTGCGCATCACCGCATATTGCTCGGGCGTCAGCCGGGCGCGCCATTCGGCATCGGTGCGGGTAACGGGGTAGGTGTGGCTGTCCATTTTTTCCTCTTAGCTTATGTCGCTATTTGGGTTGCCTTCCCAACTTCGCCTGAAATAGGCATTTGTTACGGCGTTTGCTCGTATTTCCTATCCTCCTGCGACAAATTCCTCAGGCGATGGCCGCGAGATAGCGTGCAACCGATGCTGAAAATGCCGCCTTTGCGTCTCCGATGACATTCTGGTTCCACCATGCGCCGTAGATATGGTCGAACGTGAAAGGCTCCAGCGCGGCCTTGATGCCGAGCACTTTCGTCGCGTTGAGCGGGATATAGTTCGGATAGCTGTACATAAAGCTGACATGACGGCGCGTAGGCGTCACCTGCAGGATGTCGCCGGCCAGCATGGCATTGCCGCCGTCGCGCTTCCAGTGCAGCACCTGGCCACCGGCAAAGTGGCCGCCGCAGCGGATGAGCGTCAGCGACGGGTTGATGGCGCGCGTTTCGCCTTCCCAGCTGATGATCGCCGGATGCGGCCGCATGATCCACTGACGATCATCGGCATGCAGATAAATCGGCACGCCGCCAAACGCCTCGCTCCACTCGACCATTGCCGAATAATAATGGCAATGCGAGATGGCGATGGCGGCCAGGCCGCCCCGGCGGTTGATCTCGGCCACCGCCTCGTCGCTGACCATCGAGATGCAGTCCCACAGCACATTGCCGTGCGGCGTTTGCGCCAGCAACGCCCGCTGGCCAATGGCGAAGCGCGGCTCTATGCCGAAGGCGAGCACGCCGGCGTCGTCCCTCATCACGATCCGATGGCCGGCCGCGAGCTCTTCCGGCGTGATCCAGGCCTGGCCCTCCCAGCGCACATATTGCCGCTCGTCTTCGCAGATCGGGCAATGTTGCGGCGGCGTCGCTGTCGCCGCGAACTGGACACCGCATTGCAGGCAAAGGAAACAGGTCGACCGTCCTGTTTTGCGTGGGCCCATTCAGTGCTTCCTTGAAAGTTGCTTCGTCGCGGCTTCGAGGCCGGCGAGCGTCAGCGGAAACATGCGGCCGCCAAAGATATCGCGGATCATGGCAATGGAATGGGTATACCCCCAGTTCTTCGCGTCTTCCGGATTGAGCCAAATGGCGTTCGGCCATTGCTGCAGCAGCCTGCCGAGCCAGACGGCGCCGGCCTCCTTGTTCCAATGCTCGACCGAGCCGCCGGGATGGGCGATCTCATAGGGGCTCATCGAGGCGTCGCCGACGACGATCACCTTGTAGTCGGGGCCATATTTATGGATGAGGTCGAAGGTCGGAATCACCTCGGTGTGGCGGCGGCGATTATCCTTCCACACGCCTTCGTAGAGGCAGTTGTGGAAGTAGAAATATTCGAGCTGGCGGAACTCGGCGCGGGCGGCCGAAAACAGCTCCTCGACACTCCTAATATGGTCGTCCATTGAGCCGCCGACATCGAAGAACATCAGCAGCTTCACGGTATTGCGACGTTCGGGTTGTGTCTTAACGTCAAGATAACCGTGCTCGGCGGTGGCGTGGATGGTGCCAGGCAGGTCGAATTCCTCTTCGGCGCCTTCGCGCACCCAGCGGCGCAAGCGCTTCAGCGCGACCTTGATGTTGCGGGTGCCGAGTTCGACGGCGTCATCGAAATTCCTGAACTCGCGTTTGTCCCAGACTTTTGCCGCGCGGCGGTTGCGACTTTCATGCTGGCCGATGCGCACGCCTTCGGGATTGTAGCCATAGGCGCCGAAGGGCGAGGTGCCGGCGGTGCCGATCCATTTCGAACCACCCTGGTGGCGGCCCTTCTGTTCCTCCAGCCGCTTTTTCAGCGTTTCCATCAGCTTTTCAAAGCCACCCAGCGCCACGACCAGCTTCTTCTCCTCATCGGTCAGGTGCTTTTCGGCGAGCCTCCGCAGCCATTCCTCCGGGATGTTTGCGACATCGACCGGCTTTTCGCCAGCCAGCGCCTCGACACCTCTGAAGACGTGCGAAAAGACCTGGTCGAAGCGGTCGATGTGTCGCTCGTCCTTCACCAGCGCGGCGCGGGCGAGATAGTAAAAGCCCTCGACATCATAGTCGACCAGCCCGGCCTCCAGCCCTTCCAGCAGCGACAGATATTCCCGGAGGGAGACCGGAACGCGCGCGGCTTTCAGTTCAAGGAAGAAGGGGAGGAACATGGTCCAACTTTATCTGTGTCCCTCGATCTTCTCCCGTGCGGCGCTGGCGATAAAGGCGGAACGCGTCAGACCACGCCGACCCGCTTCTTCGTCGATTGCCGCCAAAAGACCTGCGTCGAGCGACAGATTGGCCCGGACAGGCCGTCCGGAATCGATCAGCACAGGGATCATCACGGCGGATTCACCGGCAGCGCTATCGACTTCGCCCAGTCGGAGCAGATCTGCCACAGTGCGCGCGGCGGGCAAGGGCAAGTTCTTCGCCATTCGTGTCTCTGCCCATTCGCGAACGGCAGAAGTCGCATCGGCTATCGCCTCTTCGGGACTTGCGCCACCGCCGTGACATCCGGGAAGATCAGGCACCCGCACTCCCCAGACTTCATCTGCGCCGTCAAGAATTCCGACATAGTGCGTCATGATTCGTCCTTAAATCCATCCAGCAAGCCGGGCGATCGACCGCGCAACACCCAGAGATTGTTCGCGATGCCGCGGCACAATGATCATGATCTCCGGCCTTTCCGGATGCTCGTACTTCTCGTGTTTGCCGCCGCCTACGTTCACCCAGCCGTCACGTAAAAGCCTCGTGACAATCTTGCGCGTGTTGGTCTCGATCAGCGGCACTGTCGCCCCTGATCATGCGCAATATATTGCGCACAGGTGATTATTTCAATCGTTGGCTTCATCATAGCAGATCATATTCGATAAAGCCGGTCCTGCGCGCCACGTGGTCGTAGAGCTTGCGTGCGGTGGTGTTGGTTTCGTGCGTCATCCAGTAGACGTTCTTGACGCCGATCTTGCCGGCTTCCTGCTTGACCGCTTCGATCAGGGCGGCGCCGACGCCCTTGCCGCGCACATCGGGGTCGGCGAACAGGTCCTGCAGGTAACAGTTATTTATCTGCGACCAGCAGGAGCGATGGTAGAGATAGTGCGTCAGGCCGACGGCCTTGCCTTCGAGGGTAGCGATGAAGCCTTTCGGCTCGAACTCGCCCGCCGTGAACAGCCGTTTCCAGGTGACGGCGTAAACCGCTTCCGGCAGCTTGGTTTCGTAGAAGGTGAGATAGGCGGTCCACAGGCGCCGCCAGTCGGCATGGTCGGATTGCGCAAGCGGGCGGACGGTGATCTCGGTCATTTCATTTCCCTCTGAACTCGGCAGCCCGAAGCTGCCTTCACGCCTCGCCGGCGGCAACGGTCCAGCGACGGGAAAGCGTTGTCCGGCGGCTTTCGTCGACCTCCCCTCACCCCTGCCGTCTCGCCATGAAGGCCAGGCGCTCGAACAGATGTACGTCCTGTTCATTCTTCAGCAACGCGCCGTGCAGCTTGGGCAACGCGTTCTTCGGGTCGGCGCGCAGGTCCTCGGGCGCGATGTCGTCGGCGACCAGCAGGCGGATCCAGTCGAGTGCCTCGGAGGTCGACGGCTTCTTCTTGAGGCCCGGCACATCGCGGATTTCATAGAATTGCGTGAGTGCGGCGCGCACCAGGTTCTGCTTGATGCCGGGATAGTGCACGTCGACAATTTTGTGCAGCGTCTCGACGTCGGGAAAGCGGATGTAGTGGAAGAAGCAGCGGCGCAGGAAGGCGTCCGGCAGCTCTTTTTCGTTGTTGGAGGTGATGATGACGATCGGCCGGACGGTGGCGCGGATGGTCTGGCCGGTCTCGTAGACAAAGAACTCCATCCTATCCAGTTCCTGCAACAGATCGTTGGGGAATTCGATATCGGCCTTGTCGATCTCGTCGATCAGAAGCACCACCTTCTTGCCGGCGGCGAAGGCGTCCCACAGCTTGCCGCGCTTGATGTAATTGCGGATGTCGTTGAAGCGCTCGTCGCCGAGCTGACTGTCGCGCAGCCGCGAGACGGCATCATATTCATAGAGGCCCTGCTGCGCCCGGGTGGTCGATTTGACGTGCCATTCGATCAAATCCAGGCCGAGCGCTGCCGCCACCTGACGGGCAAGTTCGGTCTTGCCGGTGCCGGGCTCGCCCTTGACCAGCAATGGCCGCTCAAGCGCGATCGCCGCGTTGACCGCCACCATCAGATCCTTGTCGGCAACATAGGCCGCCGTGCCTTCGAAACGCATTTTTGCTCCCGAGTTCATCGCGCGACCCTAAGGACGCGGCCTTCGCTGTGCAAGGCGTCGCTGGCGAAGCGGGGATCTACCGGCGCGGCCCTCGCCGAGGGGTTCTGCGTCGAATTACGCCTCGAAACATGTCGCCTCTCTGGCGCTTGGTCTGGCGTCAGCCTATATTGGGGATGACGGTCTGCGCTTCCCGGCAGGAGAACATTTTCCCCGGGGCCTTAATGATCCCTAGGGAGCTGTCCCTGGGAAGACCCGTGGGTTTTCTCATACGGCGCCCACCTACTTTGTAGGTTCCCGGGATCGCTCTCTCCACCGGTTGTGTGGATCGTCACCTATCGAAAAGGCCATCTGGCGGATCTTGTCGTCGCGCCGCTTTGTGCGGTGCTCACGAACGACAAGTTCGCCCCGCTCCTCCAAAACGTCGCTCGTAACACTCCATCCAAATCTGACCTTTTCTACCGTCGGCGCATGGCATCCCCAAAAGACCTGAAAAAAAATCTCCGCAACCAAGCCCTCGGGCGCCGCGATGCGCTCGATCCTTTCTGGCGTGTGGAGGCAGCACTCGAAATGGCCGAGACGGCGCGCGACCGGATCACGGTCGAGCCGGGCCAGATCGTCTCCGGTTTCTGGCCGATGCGCTCGGAAGTCGACGTCCGGCCGCTGATGTTTGCCCTGCGCGAGAAGGGCGCAAGGCTCTGCCTACCGGCCATCCTCGACAAGACCACCATCGTTTTTCGCGAACTGGTGCGCGGCGCGCCGATGATCGACATGGGTTTCGGCACAGTCGGGCCGCATGAGGAAGCCGAGGTGCTCGATCCGCAGCTTATGCTGGTGCCGCTTGCCGCCTTCGATGCGCGCGGGCACCGAATCGGGTACGGCGCAGGCTATTACGATCGGGCGATCGGGCGGCTGGCCGACAAGGGCCAGCAGCCGCGGCTGATCGGCATTGCCTTCGACTGCCAGGAGGTGGCCCTGGTGCCGGACGAGCCGCATGACGTGATCATTCCCGAAATACTCACCGAGAGCGGGTTGCGCCGGTTCGCGCCGAAATTGTAGATAAGTTCCTGGACGCATGGTCTTTTCCGAAAGTCATGCAGCTTTTGCTTCGCTGACCTTCGGTTCGGGATCGCGCTTATATGAGACTTCTCTTCCTCGGCGACATGGTCGGCAAGACAGGACGTACGGCGGTGTGGGAACAACTGCCCGGCCTGATCTCGGATTTCAAACTCGACTTCGTCATCGTCAATGGCGAGAACGCCGCCGGAGGCTTCGGCATCACCGAGGAGATTTTTCGCGAGACGATCTCGGCCGGCGCCGATGTCGTCACCACCGGCAACCATGTCTGGGACCAGCGCGATGCGCTGATTTTCGCGCCGCGCGAAGAACGCTTCCTGCGTCCGTCCAATTTCCCCAAGGGTACGCCGGGGCGCGGCTCAGGCGTCTATATCGCCAGGAACGGCGCGCGCGTGCTGGTCGCCAACATCATGGGTCGGGTGTTCATGCATCCCGAGCTAGACGATCCGTTCCAGGCCGGCGAGCGCGAACTTGCCGCTTGTCCGCTTGGCGAGCAGGCCGATGCAATCGTCATCGATTTCCATGCCGAGGCGACCTCGGAAAAAATGTGCTTCGCTCATTTCGTCGACGGCCGTGCCAGTCTTGTTGTCGGCACCCACACCCATCAGCCGACCGGCGATCACCAGATTCTCAATGGCGGCACCGGTTATATTTCCGATGCCGGCATGTGCGGCGATTACGATTCCTCGCTCGGCATGGACAAGGAGGAGCCGCTCAACCGGTTCTTGTCCAAAGTGCCGAAGGGACGCTTCGAGGCGTCGACGGGACCTGCGACATTGTGCGGTGTCGGCGTCGACATTTCCGACCGTAGCGGCCTGACCGAACGGATCGCGCCGTTTCGCCGCGGCCCGCGGCTCGAGGAAACGGCTCCATCCTTCTGGTCGTGACATTGATATAGACGCTTGCAATACCCAATTGCCGGCGAAACTGCTCTAGATCGTAGAGGGGACGACCTCCATGCAGCTAGTCGAATTCCTGGCGCCGCATTTCGCCTTTGTCTCCGACCCGACTGCGTGGGTCGCGCTGCTGACGCTGATCGTGCTGGAGGTCGTGCTCGGCATCGACAATCTGATCTTCATCTCGATCCTGACCAACAAATTGCCGGTAGCGCAGCGAGCCCGCGCCCGGCGGCTCGGCATCTCCGCCGCGCTGGTGATGCGGCTGATCCTGCTGGCCACCATCTCGATCATCGTCCAACTGACGACGCCTATATTCACCGCCTTCGGCCACGGGTTTTCATGGCGCGACCTGATCCTGATCGCCGGCGGCCTGTTTCTCGTCTGGAAGGCGACCAAGGAGATCCACCACACGGTCGATCTCGATGATCACCAGGACACCATGATGGGCGAGACGCTGCAGCTTTCGCTGGCCGGCGCGATTTTCCAGATATTGCTGCTCGACCTCGTCTTTTCGATCGACTCGATCATCACCGCCGTCGGCATGACCGACGAAATCGCGATCATGTACATCGCGGTGATCGTGGCGGTGAGCGTGATGATGCTGGCGGCCGGGCCGCTGGCCGATTTCATCGCCAAGAACCCCAGCATCGTCATGCTAGCGCTGGGCTTCCTGCTGATGATCGGCATGACCCTGATCGCCGACGGCATGGGTTATCATGTGCCGAAAGGCTATATCTACGCCGCCATGGGTTTTTCGGCCCTGGTCGAAGGGCTCAACATGCTGGCGCGGCGGCGGAAGAAGGCAAAGGGCGGCGGGCACTGAGGATGACCCACCGCGGCTGACCTAATGCCCCGGCACGCCTTTCGGATGGCGGTCGCCGATCAGGCCTAGCATCACGCCTTGCTCCAGCCACGCCTTGGCGCCGGCGAGCACCAGCGCAAAACCGCCGGTCGAATCGATCGCCTGCTTGACCTGCTCATCGAGGCTGCCGGCAAAGCCGAAATTGCGGACCTCGACAAAGGTCGTGGCGCCCGGCATCTCGGTAAAGGTCCACACCACCGTGGTCGGCGGATCGCTCCATTGCATCAAGATCTTCTTGTTTTCGACGATTTCACGGACATTGACCGTCGTCGAGACGCCATACATGCGCCATTCCCAATGGATTTCCTTGCCGCTGTCCAACCTGTCGCTGCCATGGGTGAACCAGAACTTCGTCGTGATCGCCGGATCGACGAAGGCTTCGAATACGTCGGCGACCGGCCGCCTTATCAGCATGCCGGCTTCGGCGGTCGGTGTTTCGCGGATTTCCATATCGTCCTCCTTTCCACGGTGCCGCCTGTTCACCAGGCATCGGGTTCGCGCACCAGGTGAATGATGTCGGCCGGGTTGGTGATCCAGCCGCCGCGAAAGCCTTCACCCAGTGCCTCGATGGCGTCGCAGCGCACGACACCGGCCTTGGCGAGATGCTCCGCTGCGGCCGGAAAATCATCGGTGAACAGTTCCAGCCAGATCTCGGCCTGGCTCATCATCGGCGCCTCGTCGATCCACAGTCGATTGGGACCGAGTTCGAAGCCGACGGCCGGCGGTTTGGCCGTGAATGGCTTCAGGCCGATGACGTCGCGATAGAAGGCGATCGTTGCCTGGTATTGATGCGGCGGGACTTTCATCGCGATGTTGATGCCGCCGGTGATCTTCGCGGTCATTCTTACTCCATTTGCTCTCAGATGTTGTTCTCGTTGGCCGGCTCGCCCTTCATCTCGCTGCGGTAATAGCCGTCGCGCAGATTGATGCCGTATTCGACATAGGCCTTCATGCAGGCCAGCATCTGCGACCAGCCCTCGCAATTGAGGTAGGATTTCTTCAGGCCGACCGCGTCCTCGTGCCAGCCGGTTTCGGCGATGGTGACGAAGGTACCGCCGTCGTCGAGCGGCTCGAAATTCATCTCGATGCGGGTCTTGTAGGCGGGCTCGCCGTCGGCGTCGGTCGCATCCCAGCGCAGCACGATGCGGCTGTCTTTCTCCACCTTGTCGACCTCCACGGGAACCTTGCCCCACCAGATGACGGTGGCGCCCGCCAGCAGCGGTGCGCTGGCGCCGCCGATCGTGGTGAAGTAGCCGCTGAGCTTCTTCGGATTGACGACCGCATCGAAGACTTCTGCGACGGGTTTGCCGATGCGGCCAGAAACCCTGAATCCAAGAGACATATCCACAGCTCCTTCCTTGAATGCAACGGCATTATGTTATAAAAACATAACATGTCAAGCACGGCGCAGGACGACAATGTTTTCAAGGCGCTGGCGCATCCGCGCCGGCGTGCGTTGCTGGACCGGCTGAAGGATGCGCCGCAGACCACCGGCATGCTGTGCGATGCCTTCCCAGACATGGACCGCTGCACGGTCATGCTGCATCTGAAGGTGCTGGAGGAGGCCGACCTGGTCGTGGTGCGCCGCGAGGGGCGCGAACGCTGGAACCATCTCAACGCGCTGCCGATCAAGCACATCCACGACCGCTGGATCAGTCAATATGCCACGCAGGCGATCAGCATCCTCGACCGGCTGAAATCCGATCTTGAGGGATGAAAGGTTGCCGAAGCCTGCCACTTTCGGGCCTTGAGCCCCTTGCGTGTCCGACGCAATGGCGCGGCTGGACGAATTGAGCCGATTTATCTATAAGCCGGCCATTCCGACAGAGAGCGCCGTACGTCCGTCCGGACGCAGCAGGACGTTCTGAAATTTTGAATTCGAGCATTTTGCAAGGCGCCGGGTGGTTCACCAGGCCGCAGATGCTCTAGCCGAGAAAACGACAGGGGTGCCATGGCTGGCCATTCACAGTTCAAGAACATCATGCATCGCAAGGGCCGCCAGGATGCGGTGCGATCGAAAATGTTTTCCAAGCTGGCGCGCGAAATCACCGTCGCCGCCAAGAGCGGCACGCCTGATCCATCGATGAACCCGCGCCTGCGCCTTGCGGTGCAGAACGCCAAGGCGGTGTCGATGCCGAAGGACAACATCCAGCGGGCCATCAACAAGGCGTCGATGGGCGATGCCGAGACCTACGAAGCCGTTCGCTACGAGGGTTACGGGCCAGGCGGCGTCGCGCTGATCGTCGAGGTGCTGACCGACAACCGCAACCGCTCGGCGTCGAATGTGCGCGCTGCCTTCACCAAAGCCGGCGGGGCGATGGGCGAGACCGGCTCGGTTTCGTTCATGTGGGACCGCGTCGGCGAGATCTACTATCCGGCATCGGCCGGCAGCGCCGAAAAGGTGATGGACGCAGCGATCGAGGCCGGCGCCGACGATGTCCAGTCGGACGAGGAAGGCCACACGATCTATTGCGCCTTCGAGAATCTCGGCGAAGTGTCGAAGGCGCTGGAAGGCGCACTCGGCGAGGCTGAATCGGTGAAGCCGATCTGGAAGCCGCAGACCAATATCGCGGTCGACGAGGAGCGGGCACAATCGCTGATGAAGCTGGTCGCGACGCTCGAAGACGACGACGACGTGCAGAGCGTCTACGCCAATTTCGAGGTCGACGAGGAGACCTTGGCGAAGCTCAGCGCGGCGTAAGTTGAGAACGCCGCGCATCGACCACGTATCTTTCTTCTAGAGCTGTCAGTTACTGATGGGGGACGGATGACTGACACTGACGAGGCTCGTTTTTCTGACGCGATGTCCTGGCCTCGCCGGGGTGGCATATGGCGCCGGCTGTTCGCTTCGATCATCGACTATCTTATCGTCCTGATACCTCTTTACGCACTTGTAGCGGGTTTGTTTCTGCTAACTGACGGCGGAGTCAAAGGCAGCTTTTGGTTGAACTGGAGACTATGTCAGGCGGCTACGTTAAACGGAGCAAGTGATCCATCATTTGCCCGTTACGATTGGCAGATATGCAGAACGTCGCTGTTCGGTATGACGGTCGCCGAATGGGCCCTGGGAACGGCTTCGGGCTCACAGTCTGAAGGAAATCCCTCCATCTCATTTGATTTGGATTCGCAGGGCAATATCCGACCGGCAGCATTGGATCTGGGTTTCCTCGAACTGGTCGTTCTCGCGTCTTATCTCTTTGTCATGGAGTTGACCTCTGGCCAGCCAATCGGCAAGCGGTTCGCGGCGCTCATAGTGCATGACCAGGATGACAAAAATAGAATCGGACTACCCGTACGAAAGGCTGTTCGGCGGCAGGGAATGAAATTTCTCGGCGCTTTGCCCATAATGTTCATGGGAGGGTGGTACACTGTTCAGGCTTGGGGCAGCGCTCCTGGGGTCGCGCAGGACTTCTCCCGGCTGGAGATTGTCGGTGCATACGCCGCGTTGGTCTTGGTTATGGTCTGGCCGATCTGGATCGCAATATCCATAACTCTTGGCAACGACCCGATACACGATCGATTTGCCGTAACCACAGTTCGCGCAGATGAGACCGAGACATGAACGTGTCAGACAGAGCCCGCGTCCGCATCACCTATTGCACCCAGTGCCTGTGGCTGCTCAGGGCCAGCTGGATGGCGCAGGAGCTGCTGTCGACCTTCGGCACCGATCTGGGCGAAGTGACGCTGGTGCCCGGCACCGGCGGCATCTTCACCATTTCCTGCAATGACACGCTGGTCTGGGACCGCAAGCGGGACGGCGGTTTCCCCGACGCCGCAAAGCTCAAGCAACTGGTTCGCGACGTCATCGATCCGGATCGCGATCTGGGCCATGCCGACCGCAAGGGCGATAAGTCAAAAGACCCTGCCTGAGGCCTTTTACACTTCCGTCCTGCATTCACCGCCAGGCGAAGATGAAGCAGCCCAGCGCCACGATGGCGGTGATGGTGCGGACATGGTTCCACATCACCCAGTCCCTGAGATAAGTGGCCCATACTGCAGCGCCGTTGGCGCTTGTCGGATCGACGGCGGCCAGGGCGTTGTTGAGCGGCACGTTGAACATCATCGTCACGATCGGGTTGCCGACGAGGTAGATCAGGGCGCCGGCGAGGAGCCAGAATGCACCCGGTTGGCTCCAGCCGATAAGAGCGCCGGCGGCAAGGACAAGACAGACCAGCCCGGTGCCGAAAAGCGCGGTCATGAATGCCGGCGTAATCACGGTGATGTTGATCGAATTCATGGCGGCGATGCCGCCTCCGGCAGGCAAGCGGCCGAGCGCCGGCATGATAAAGTTGGAGAAGGCGAAGAAAACGCCGCCGACAACGCCTGAGCCAATGGCAGCGACGAAAGTGAGGGTGGGAAGCAGTTTCATGATCATGTCAGTTGCTCCAGATGCCGGTTGAGGCGGTTTCGGTTGCGTAGGCGGAAAAGTCCTTTGGGGCACGGCCGAGCACGCGCTCGACGCCGTCTGTCAGCGACTCGTTGCGGCCGTCGAGGACTTCGGTGAACAGCTCGTTGAGCAGCCACGCGAACTCGGCCGGCAACTCATGCTCGGCGATGGCGGCGGTGAACTCGGCGTGTGAAATCCGCTTGAAACGAATGTCGCGGCCGACGGCCCTGCCGATCTCGGCGACCGCGTCGGCGAAGCTCAGCAGCCGCGGCCCGGCCAACTCGTAGAGCTGGCCGATATGGCCCTGCCGGGTTAGTACGGCAAAGGCGGCGTCCGCGATATCGTCGGCATCGACGAATGGCTCACCGACATTGCCGACCGGCAACGCCACCTCGCCCTCGCGCAGGGCATCCACGAGAAACCCCTCACTGAAGTTCTGGGAAAACCAGGCGCAGCGCAGGATCGTCCCAATCGGCGCCTGAGGCTTTCAGCATCTCTTCGGCACGTTGCGCTTCCGGTTCGCCGCGCCCCGACAGCAGCACCAGCCGGTGCACACCACACTGCACGGCAAGGCGAGAGAAGGCGCCGACCGTGTCGGCCGCGCCGGGCACCGCAAGATCAGGATAGTAGCTGATGTAGACGGCGCCGACACCATCAAGCACGGGTTCACAAGTGGTTTTATTTTCCCAGTCGAAGGGTGGCGTGCCCGAGCGCGAGCCTATCCGTACCTGCAGGCCCCGCGCCGTCAGCCGCTCGGCGAGGCGACGGCCGGTCTTGCCGGTGCCGCCGAGGATCAAAGTTGGTCTCGTTACAGTAGGGTTCATGCCCATTTTCCTCAGTTTGAAATGTGAGTAATCCTCACATTTGCAGAACGTGATAAACCCTCGTATTTTGCGAGTCAAGCCAATTTGTTGATTGTTCGTCGGGAGACAGTGATGGAAGGCTCTGCCGTATCGGATTCACAGGACGGCCAGATCGCATCGCCGCGCCGGGCACCGAGCCAGCAGCGCAGCCGCGAGCGGGTCGAGCGGATGCTGGCCGCCGCCTCGGCGCTGATCGCCGAGCAAGGCAGCGACGCCATGCGCATGGGAGAGGTGGCCGAGAGGGCCGGCGTGTCGATCGGCTCGCTCTACCAGTTCTTCCCGGACAAGCGGGCGATCATCTGGGCACTGGCCGAGCGCTACACCGCGGAAAGCCAGGCCTGCATTGCCGCGGCACTGGCGGAGGTCAATGACGCCGAAGGCCTGCGCCGGGCATTTTCGGAACTGGTGGATATCTACTACGGAATGTTCCTGGCCGAGCCGGTGATGCGCGACATCTGGTCGGGGACACAGGCCGACAAAGCATTGCGCGAGCTTGAGCTTGCCGACAGCCGGGCCAACGCCGAATTCCTCACTGCGGTGCTGAAAAGACTGCGGCCGTCTGCCGATCCGGCGGCACTGGAAGCGACGGCGTTTCTCATCTGGCAGATGGGCGAAGCGGCCATGCGGCTGGCGATCTCGGTCGGGCGAGAAGAAGGCGACAGGCTGGTTGCCGCTTACAAGCGAATGGCGCTGCGCGAGCTGGTGGACGGGTAGGCCGCCGTCCTCGTAGGACAGGCCGTTAGGTGGTGGCGATCAACTGCGGAAGCGGGGCGCTGCCCCTTCATCTGCCTGCCGGCACCTTCTCCCCGTTAGTGACGGGAGAGGGGGAACTCCAGCGCCGGCGACCCCACTTCCCGTTCTTCACGGGGAGAGGGTAAGGGTGAGGGGCAACACCAAACCTGAGATGATTGCCGCTGAGGCCCAATCAATAAAAAACCCGCCACGAGGGCGGGTTTCTCGATCAGCGAAACGCCAGTGCTTAGAGGCCGAAACCTTCGAAACGCTTCTTGAACTTCGACAGGCGGCCACCGCGGTCGAGCAGGGTCTGCTGGCCGCCGGTCCAGGCCGGATGAGTGGTCGGGTCGATATCGAGGTTCATCGTATCGCCTTCCTTGCCCCAGGTCGAACGGGTCATGTATTCGGTGCCGTCGGTCATGACGACCTTGATGGTGTGATAGTCGGGATGGATGTCGGTCTTCATGGTTCTGTTCCTGGCTGCCGGATGCTGCCGACGGGCTGAAGCCTGCGTCGAAGCGCCCCTTTTTAAAACTCGAAGCCGCAGCTAATAAGGAGCCACGGCTTCTAAAACGGTCGGCGAGCCTATACATCAGCCGGAATTGAATCACAAGGCCGCGGCAAGCGCATATTGATGGCGCAAACCTCAAAGGGCCAAAGGAAACGGGTCATGGCGAACATCAGCGGCGATGCAGACGAGCGCAGGCGCTCGCTGAGGCCGCTGCAGCGCCTGTTTCCCTATATCATGCATTACCGCAAAATGGTCATCGGCGCGATCGTTTCGCTGGCCGTGGCGGCGGCGACGACGCTGGCGCTGCCGCTGGCCGTGCGGCGGATGATAGATCACGGCTTTTCCGCTTCCGATTCCAGCTTCATTGCCGAATATTTCGCCATGCTGGTGGTGATGGCCGCCGTGCTGGCGGCGGCGTCCGCCAGCCGCTACTATTTCGTCATCACGCTCGGCGAGCGCGTCGTTGCCGATATCCGCCGCGATGTCTTTGCCCATGTCACCACGTTGTCTCCATCCTTCTTCGATACCGCCCAGTCGGGCGAGATCGTCTCGCGGCTCTCCGCCGACACGACGCAGGTCAAATCGGCCGTCGGTGCTACCGCCTCGGTGGCTTTGCGCAACGTCATTCTTGGCCTCGGCGCCGTGGCGATGATGGTCTTCACCAGCCCAAAACTGTCCGGCCTGGTCATCGCGGCCATTCCGCTAATCGTGCTGCCGCTAGTCGCCTTCGGCCGCTCGGTGCGGCGCAAGTCACGGCTGGCGCAGGATACTCTGGCCAATGCCACCGCCTACGCCAGCGAGCAGATCGGCGCGGTGCGCACCCTGCAGGCCTTCACCAACGAGAAGCTTGTAACCGGGTATTTTTCATCCGCCGTGGAAGCAGCGTTCGAAGCGGCGCGGGCCTCGATCTTTGCCCGCTCCTTTCTCACCTTCTTCGCCATCTTCATGATCTTTTCGTCGGTCGTGGCGGTGCTATGGTTCGGTTCGCGCGACGTGCTCGACGGGACGCTGTCGCCGGGCACGCTTGGCCAATTCCTGCTCTATTCGGTGTTCGCCGCCGGCGCCCTCGGCGCCCTGTCGGAAGTCTGGGGCGAACTGTCCCAGGCAGCGGGCGCCGCCGAACGGCTGACCGAGATCCTGGCCGAGAAACCCGGGATCCAGGCGCCCGCCGATCCGAAGCCGCTGCCGGCAAAGGCGAGAGGCGCGGTCAGCTTCGACGATGTCTCCTTCTCCTATCCGGCCCGACCCGACCGCGCCGCCGTCCATGGCCTGAGCTTTCAGGTCAAACCCGGTGAGACGGTGGCGATCGTCGGGCCATCCGGCGCCGGCAAGAGCACGGTGTTTTCGCTGCTTCTGCGCTTCTACGATCCGGAGGCCGGCAGGATCGTCATCGACGGGATCGATCTGCGCGAGGCCGATCCGGCCGCGATCCGCGCGCGCATCGCCATCGTGCCGCAGGACGTCACCATTTTTGCGGCGAGCGCGCGCGACAATATCGGCTTTGGCCGGCCCGGTGCCAGCCAGGCCGAGATCGAGGCGGCGGCGAAGGACGCGCTTGCCGACGAGTTCATCCTGAAGCTCGAAAAAGGCTATGACAGCCAGGTCGGCGAGCGCGGCGTGACGCTGTCGGGCGGCCAGCGCCAGCGCGTGGCGATCGCCCGCGCCATTCTGCGCGATGCGCCGATCCTTCTGCTCGACGAGGCGACCTCGGCACTCGATGCCGAAAGCGAGACGCTGGTGCAGACGGCGCTGGACCGGCTGATGCAGGGCCGCACCACGATCGTCATCGCCCATCGGCTGGCAACCGTGCTGAAGGCCGATCGCATCCTGGTCATGGATGGCGGCCGCATCGTCGAGGAAGGCACACATCAGAGCCTGGTCGCCAAGGGCGGCATCTATGCGCGGCTGGCCAAGCTGCAGTTCGATACCGGTGCGAATGCTTTCAGGGGCGCGGCCGAGTAGGTCTGCCCGCGACGGCCGGGATTCTTCAGCTACCGAAAGCTCGGCGTTTGCCGCGTCGATAGACGATGAAGAGGGGAACGCCGACAAGCAACGACAACAAAAGCATGCTGGCGACGGTCTGTCGCTGCTCCTTTGCCGGATCGCTGAGCTGCACATCGGCAGGCGGCTCTTCATAGGTAAAATCGTACTGCCAGCGAATTTGGTCTGCGACCTCATCGACGGTTTTCAGATAATCGGCAATCGCCTTGGCCGGCACTTCACTTGCCAGCGTCTGAAAGTTCCATTCAAGTTGAAATTCGGTGGGCGTGTTGGACCAGGACGCCTTGAGAGACAGGTAGGGAGTCACGACGTTTTTCATCGATTCGCCGGAAAACCTCGCCTTGAGGTTGCGCACGGTCACCTTGTGGCGGCGGTAGAACTGGGAGCCGAGGGAGACGGGCCCGGTTCGGTCGACGATTGTCGGGGTTGGAAGAGAGTTGTTGCCGAGATCGGCCGCGCGGATCGGGAAATTCTTTGCCAGATCGTTGGCCGCCAGCGCCTCCGCCGGCAAGCGATAACTTTCCTTCACACTCACTATGTTGCCGTCGCGGCGATCCACGATTTCCGGCTTGGCGATGGTTTGGATGCCGGGATATTGCTTGTTGTAGTATTTCAGGTAGGCGTCCGACACCTCGCTCAGCGACCGGCTGGCGAAATTGCCGCGCATCCAATCGGCATCGGCGTCCTCATATGTCGAGAAGACCGTCAGTACCAGAGGATCGCCCGGTTTGCGCGGAAAGTCGAATTCCTCGACGATCTGGATCGATGGGCTGGTGAGCACAGGGCTCGGCATCTTCTCCAACCCGCCGGTGCTGGAAAGCGGCAGCGCGAAGCCGTAGTCCGGCTGTGCGAGATTGTGCGCCCTGCCGCCCTGAAGATAGTTCGTGGCGTCCAGCCAATATGTCTTTGCTCCGATCCTTGCCTTGACTATGGCATGGTCGAAATCGCGAAGCGCCGGCAGATGCTGCTCCAGGGCCCGTCCCTCGTCGAGATCGGCCAAGGCGACCTCGGCAGCAATGCCAAGCCGCACAAGCGACGAGACCAGCAGCAGGGCCTTGTCCTTGCAGTCACCGAACCCGCTCAGGATGACCGTCGCTGGATCACGCGGAACGTAGGAACCGGCACCCATCGACAGGCTTACATAGCGGATCTGGTCCTGCACCAACCGCATTGCCTCGACCATTCGGTCCTCCGGCACCGGATGTCGCAGAGCGATGTCGTCGAGCTTTGCGGCAAAAGCCGGGGGAAAAGTGGTCGCTGGCTTGTAATAGGGCGCAACGGCATCGACCACGCTTTGCCAATTCGCGGTAGACGCGACATCGATGGAGCCCCAGCCTGGATAGGTCACGGGCAGGTTATCCTCGACATTGACCGGTTTCGGGTTTGGAATCTCCCATAGATAGGTGGTGTCCGGCCCAGTCGGGGAGATTGAGGGCTTAAGTCGGGTTCCCCTTGTCTTGATCTGGAGCGGCTGGCCCGAAGGCCAAATGATGCTTGTGCGGAGAAGCGCTACCGGCTCTTCCCATTCGGTGGAGAAATTCTTGAAGAAAAGGTCCTTGCCGACCAGCGGTGTTACTTCGTAGGTCGACCCGTAATCGACGATGTCGCCGGCACGCACGTCATCGATGTTGACATGTGCAGTCAGCCAGCCGTCGAAGACGCCTTTCTCGGCGTCTCTTTCCCTGCGGAAGATGTCGAATTCGACGCCTTCCAGCCGGTCCAGAACGGCGCCATCGCGGATGATGTGAAGATGGTTGAGCGTGACCTTGTGCCGGGACGGATCGAACTGCAGATCGATACTCGCGCCACGGTCCAGGCCGGGACGGTCGACGATTTTATAGACGGTGCGCGAGTACTCGACATAGCCGCCGGCGCGATGCTTGATCTGGTCGTCCGAGAGCAGCCATGAAACGCCATTCTTGATTTGATCCGATCGGGCGGGATCGGCAGCCGGAATATCAAGCTGCTTTACCCAGCTTTCTGCCGGACCCTTGAAAACCATGTCGTCGGACATGGCCGGAGAACTCAGACCGATCAATAAGATGAAAAATACCAAGCGGGGCCAGAAAGACTTCACCCTATGAAAACTGTAACAGGCAGACATCTACGCTCGCCCAACTTGGAAGAACTCCTTTTTCAGAGGCTTTCCCACCAAAGTAAAGGCCAGTTTCGCGGATTTCCGCGGTCACCGCGGCAAGAACCTGGAATAGATGAAGCGGCTCAGTTCCCGTACCGCTTCTTCAGGTGATCGGTGAAATGCGCGGCATTGAGCTTTTCGCCGGTGGCGCGTTCGAGCAGTTCCGGCGTCGACCAGCGCGAGCCTTGCGACCAGATCCTTTTGCGGCGCCAGTCGTTGATCGCGGCGAAATCGCCCTTGGCGAGGTCTTCGTCGGCTGAAGGATGATCTCTGGTCAGCGCCGCCCATTGCTGCGCCGCCATCATGGCGCCGAGCGTGTAGGAGGGGAAATAGCCGAAGGCGGCACCCGGCCAGTGGACGTCCTGCATCGGACCATCAGCCGGATTGTCTGATGTCGACAGGCCGAGATAATCGCGCATTTTGGCATCCCAGGCCTCGGGCAGGTCTGCTGCTTCCAGCCGTCCCGAGACAAGCTCCTGCTCCAGTTCGTAGCGCAGGATGACATGCAGCGGATAGGTGACCTCGTCGGCATCGACGCGGATCAGGCCGCGCTCGACCCGGTGCACATGCGGCAGGATGTCGTCGATCGTCCACCTCTCACCAAGGTGTCTTTCGACCACCGGCAGCGCCCAGCGCCAGAATTCTGGATTGCGGCCGATCTGCTTTTCTACGAACAGGCTCTGGCTTTCATGCATCGCCATGCCGCGCGCTTTGCCGAGCGGCCAGTGCGCCCAGGCCTTCGGCAGGTTCTGCTCGTACAGCGCATGGCCGGTCTCGTGCAGCACGCCCATCAGCGCCGACAGGAAATCCGAGGTCTTGTAGCGGGTGGTGATGCGCACGTCGCTCGGCACCCCGCCGCAGAACGGATGGTGCGAAACCGACAGCGAGCCGTGGGTGAGGTTGAAGCCGACTGCCGCCATCATGGCGAGGCCGAGCTCGCGCTGCTTGTCCAAGGGGTAGCTGCCGGAAAGCGGCTGCAGCGGATGTTTCGCCAGCCGCTCTTCCTGCACGGCCAGTGCCTCCGGTACGAAGCCTTTCAGGAAGGCCTTCAACTCGGCAAACATAGGCGTGATGTCGGCGGTGCGATTGCCCGGGTCATATTGCTCCATCAGCGCGTCGTAAGGCTCGAGCCCGAGTACCTCGGCGCGAAGTGCCGCCTCCTCGCGGACCAGCGCCACGACGCCTTCCAGCGCCGGCAGGAACCCGGCCCAGTCGTTCTTGGCGCGCAGGTCGCGCCAGAGCTGCTCGGAGCGCATGCGCGCGGTCGTCTGGCGCTCGACGAACTCGACCGGCAGGCAGGTCAGGTTGGTGTATTGCCGGCGGAATTCCCTGACCGCGGCCTGCTGCTCTTCGTTCAGCGCTTCCTGCTCGGCCGCCGCGATCCAATCGGCAATCTCCGGCGCAGTCGCCCGGGCATGGTGCATGCCGGCAAGCGCCGACATTGCCTCCGCGCGCTTCTCGCCGCCGCCGACCGCCATATGGGTCGCTTCATCGGCGCCGAGGATGGCGAGGGCGTGTTCCAGTGCTTCGAGCTTGTGGCCGAGGTCGTCGAGTTTTTGAAAGGACATTGTGGGTTCCGCTGATTTGACGGCGAGAAAAGATATCAATGCAAAACTGTTGGCAACCCCGAAAGCCGCCCGCGACCGACGCGTTGAATGCCGGCCGCAACGGCCGGTTTCCAGTTCAAAGCCTTCGTCCGGGTCTGCGTCGCGGGCGCCCCGCGATTTTTAGGGGGGGGCGCGGCGGGGGGTATTGCAGTTTTTACCACCCGCCCCGCGCGGGGGGGGGGTGATTGCGCTGGGGGGGGGGGGGGCCGGTGTCCCCTAGCGCCG